>NZ_JBNPWQ010000035.1:0-61726 GCF_050433745.1 Sphingobacterium sp. HSC-15S19 | reverse complement strand
CCAACTTTACATTAAATTTGGGGATAGGCTCAAACTTGATAGAGGCTTTTAGATTTTGGTTAATTATCCAATGACACAGTTTGAGTTACACTCCCACTTGTGTTGAAATAAGCATTCATTTCCCATGAGCAATAACTTGCTCCAGAAAAGAAATCTGTCGTTCGTTTATTTTCTTCCTGGCTTCCGTAAATGTAAACCAATCGCCACGGTCTATTTCAGGATAAGTTTGCATTTTCCCTGATTTCGGCGGCCATTCCATTTCAAAGGTATTGCTTACAAGTCTAGCAGGATCTATATCTCCTTCAATTGCCCAGCACTTAACTATTTTGCCTCCTTTTTGTTGAATAGCATTTAGCGCAATAAAATTTCCACGGGGAAGATAGCCTGTCTCTTCAATAAACTCTCTTTTGGCCGCATCAAGTTCATCTTCGTTCAAATCGATTTCCCCTTTAGGGATTGTCCACGAGCCTTCATCTTTTTTAGTAAAATAGGGTCCTCCAGGATGTACTAAGAAAAAATAAATTTCTAAGGCATGAAATTTATACAATAACAATCCCGCACTGGTATTTATCTTCTTAGCCATTCATGCTGATATTTCGTAATCGAATCCATGTAGGCGCATGATCGCTACTCTTCTCCCATCCGCGAACATCGCGATCAATTCCGCCTTCAATTAAACGATCCTGAATTGAAGGGCTCAATAAAATATGGTCGATACGTAAACCAGCATTTCGACTGTAAGCCTGGCGAAAGTAATCCCAGAACGTATAAACCTGCTGATCTGGGAAAAGCTGACGAATAGAATCCTGCCAGCCCTCTTCAAGAAGCTGACTGAAAGCCTCCTTCACCTCCTTCCTAAACAATGCATCGTTGACATATTTTTCAGGTTTATACGTATCCATTTCTGTTGGAATAATGTTAAAATCCCCAATGAGTATCGCTGGAACATCCATACTAAGCAGCGTTTTGGCCCGTTTTGCTAAACGCTCAATCCACTTCAACTTATAGTCAAATTTGGGCCCCGGAAATGGGTTGCCATTGGGCAGATAAAGACAGCAAATCACGACTTGCTGGACCATAACCTCCAAATAACGACTTTGTACATCTTCGGGATCGCCTGGAAGTGCTCTAGCTACTTCTTCGATCTCATATTTGGAAAGTACCGCAACTCCGTTCCAACTTTTCTGACCATGCCAAACCGCATGATATCCGATGTCATTAATTTCTTGCAATGGAAAACGTTCCTGCGGAGATTTCAACTCCTGCAGACATACGACATCAGGCGATTCTTCTGCTAACCAACGTAACAACACAGGAAGACGTGCGTTGATGCCATTAATATTATAGGTGGCTATTTTCATGAAATTGTCCTTCTAACTAAAATAGACAACCAAAGAAGCTTTTTAATTGTTTGAGAACTTCTCAGAAAAATTTAATAGTATAATTTAACAAGTCCAGTCTGGAAGGAATCCTTTATTCCTCCTGTCTTGCAGGTCAATGGCGCTATTCACGTTAAAATCTTTCATAAACAGGTTAAATAACATTAAATTAATATTATATTTATATAACCATATATATAAAGCATTCGATCATGGCAGAAACATCCCCTAAAAAAGTCTTTCGAAATGACATTGTCATTAACCTAAAAGATTCACTACCGTACCTAAAAGATTATTTAAGTGACAAAAAACTCAACTCTCGCATAGAAAAAGCAGCTAAATTATTAAGCAAGGGTATCAAAAAGAAGAAAATTAAGAAATTAAACCATCGAGAACTTAAAAAGACCGATAGTAAGACTAAGGCTTCCCCCAAGAAAGATCTTGATCAGCCGGCCGTTGATCCTACGCTAAATGATACTGCAGAAAAAATCACAGTACCCGCCAAAAGTACAGCAAATAGAAATGCTGATACAACAAAAAAGCCAGTTACCAAACAAGCGGATACAGACCACAACGATATCGAAAGTAAGTCTCTTAAGCTAAAGGATGTTCAAAGTAAAAGTTCCGCCACTGCAGTTGACGTAAAACCACCTGTCCCTCGAAGCAAAAAAGAGAAGGTCGAAAAATAAATCAGGTTCTTTAGCGCTATAAATACGTAATCGACCTGTTTTTTTTGGAACTATCTCACTTAAGCTACGTTATTTCCTTTCAAAAACTACGGTTAAAGCTTTTCAACCTACTTTGGGTATAACTTTTGATCCAACAATAGTAAAAGAATTTAAACTCAAACAAGGTACTGAATATGGAAAATATCGATAAAAAAGCGGAAAAAATGGGTCTAGAGAAGGGCTACTATTTATTGTTAATGGCGATTCTAGATCTTCCAGTTGAAGACGTACAAAATGATGTAAAGGAGGATTAAGTCATATGAAAAAAATAGCAATCATAAGCACTTGTCCCCCACAAGAATGTGGGCTAGCAACATTTACCAAAGATCTCAAACAGGGAATGGAGCTCGATCCGAATGTTCAAATCGATATTGTCGCTGTATCTAAACTCGGTTCGGAAGATTTTGACCCATCGACTCGATTTGTCATATACAGGGATCGACTCGATAGTTATCATCAGGCAACTCGTATTATTAATGAGGAATATGATTATTGCATTATTCAACATGAATTTGGAATATTTGGAGGAGCCGATGGCATTTTCATAACACAAATTGCCAATAATCTAAAGATACCCCTGCTAACCGTGTTTCATACCATTCTTCAAACCCCATCATTGCAGCAGAAGGAAATCACCGAGCTATTGTTGAAGAAATCTCAGGCAGTTGTTAGTTTATCGCCCAAAGGTATCGAATTATTAGAGGAGCAATTCGACTCCACCCTTACAGATAAGATTAAAGTGATACCACATGGCGTACCACATTTTGATTACAATCAGGGGCTTGCCAAATACAGATTAAACCTTCAACACAATTTTGTAATGATGACTTTTGGTCTCATCGGAAGAAGTAAAGGATTGGAATATGCCATTCAATCCTTGTCGGAAGTTGAGCTCCCAGGATTCAAATACCTGATCATCGGAAAAACACATCCAAATGTTCTGGCCCATGAAGGGGAATCTTACCGTTTTGAACTCCAAAATTTAGTCGATCAGCTTGGTTTACAGGACAAGGTTGTTTTTATCGATAAATTCTTAACGGACGAGGAGCTTAAGGAGTATTTAACAGCCTGTGATATTTATCTGTCTCCTTATCCACACGAACAGCAAATCAGCAGTGGTACCTTATCCTTTGCTGTGGGTGCAGGTGCAGCTGTTATTTCGACACCATACTGGCATGCAAAAGATTTATTGAAAGACGAACGTGGTATCCTGAGTCCATTCAACGATATCGCCGCAATGCGTGCTAATATTAAAATGCTGTACCAATCACATCGATTACTAGCCTGGCATCGTTTCAAAGCGCGTAGTTATGGTGAACAAACAGTTTGGGCAAATGTGGCAAAAACGTATCTGGAGCTTCTACAAGGGTTAGCAACTCCAGTAAGATCTTTAATTGATTATGAACAATATATTGCAATGGATCTAAAAAGGGAAGCGTAAAATGATAGAAAAAGCATAAACATTTTATATGATATGCATGTTAAGTAAAAAGACGATCTTTGTACGCTAACATTAAGATAAAATCCATCAGCACATGATATATTCGAAAATAGCGCTGTCAACAGTTCTTTTATTATTGATGGCGCTCACTTGTACGGGCCAGATTTTTGATCGCGAACTGAGGAATCAAAAGGAAAGGACGCAAAAGGAATTTTTGAAATTTATCACTGAATTAGGAGGCAAAATAACAGATTCAACCTTAACGAAAGAACAACAAAATGCATTATTTAAACCAATCGTTGCGTATGCTCACAAAGAGCATGCTGACTTAACACGATTGCGCAAAAAATATTTAAAAAAAATACAGGCTCCGCCATCAGTACTTAATGCATTTATTTTTGATAGCGAGCCTCCTGCGGAGCTATCGAAAATGTTGGGAACCCCACAATTCACGACAGTAACCTTGCTGCAATGTTATCGGCCTATTGAAATAGGCCGACTTATCAGTGGAATTATTCAACCTGTGATTTATCAGCAATCGAATACAGGAACAAACGAAGCCACAATAGCTTATACCTTTGGAAATCAAGCATTCGCTAAACAGTTAAAAGAGGATATTTGGCAAATTTGGCTAGTAAATAGGCTTTATATGCTTAGGTTTAACCTGGATCTACAAACTATGGTTATCGATCATTCGGAATATACGCTGCCCAATAAAGCGGAATATTTACGACTTCAGTTCCCGTTCGTAATTCAGAAGCCAACCAATGAATTAGAGAAACTTTATCAAGAAATGGATGAAATACGCTGGAACAGCTATTCATCAACAGATATACAGCAAGTCAGTCCTCAAGAATGGCAAGATACTATTGATAAGCGATTATCGGCGTTTTACCTAAAAAATCAGCCCCGTTTTATAAAGGTTCAAAATGAAATACTCAAGGATATAGAAAAAGGAAACGGTTTGGATGCGAGCTGGCAGGAATTACATTTATCTTCCGATGAAAATATACAATTGACACAAACTTTAAAAAACAATATGCTACAACCCGATGAAGCTGCACAGCGGCTATTTTCATTTTCAAATAGCATTATCCCCTTTAATCAAGATATTGAAGAAATTGGAAAAAATGCAATGTCAGGGTTCTTACACTATATAGTTGGCCATGAAAAAGACCAAGTGTGGAAAATTAGATCTTTAGGCTATTCCATTGCCTTCGAATATACCTGGGATCTAAAACAAGGTCGATTTTCTGAAATAAAAATCTTTAAGAAACAATCATAGTGTGAATTTCCATTGCGCCCATAATCATCTTTTTTGATTTAGGTATTGATAAAAAATTACAGAAAACAACGTTGCCGTTATGTTATCATTTTATGCTTGGCGCCCCATTTTTCCAACTGACACCAAATAGGGATAAGTTCTGCCGCAATCTCAGTCAATTGATATTCCACTCGGGGGGGCACTTCTGCATAAGCAATCCTTTTAACCAGTCCTTGCTTTTCCAATTCTTTGAGCTGCAAGGTGAGCATGCGATCTGTAATCCCTGTAATCAATTGTTTAATTTCACCAAACCGCAACTTTCCATGCTGCAATTTAGCAAGTATCAGCAGCTTCCATCGGCCGCCGATCTTGCATACAGCATATGCTAAATCACATTCAATAATATATTGTTCATTAATCCTATTTGTCGAATTTTCTTTTCGTTTTCCCATGTTATTTAAAATTTCTTTAATAGCGTACAATCCGTTGCAAATAGGGGACAAATTTAAAACTTCTACCCTACATCTGTGACATCACATTCGTCAATAATATGCCACAAAGCAATAGGAGGTTATAGGCTCCAAAGCGTAATAGTCTTTATCTATGAAAATAATTTAACACTGAAATTATGATTACGAAAAAAAACACCTATTTTAGGTTTTGTAATCCAATTATTCATTCCAAATATGCCTGATCCAAATTAGTTAGACTTCGAATATGCTCCAACAGTTCTATGCTTATCTAAAAATTTTAATGCTATTCATTTTTTTAGATCTTTTAATCTTCTTAAGAATTCGGACATTGTCAATTTGGAAATCCAATCCAAAGCTACTAAACATAGTCTGGTGGTCTGTCAGTATACTTTCCTATCTGTGCATATTTCTTAATTTATTTTTTAAATGGACTAGTTTTGAATCTGCCTGTTTCGTATTTTTTCCGCTTTCGTTGCTATTGGGTAAGATAATCTGTCTTTTCTTTATCGGTATTGATACCATTGTATATACTTTCAAAATAATCAAAAAAGGTTTTAAAAAAACTAAATCTTCGCCGAACCAGGCTGGAAATTTACCGCCTATAAAAAGATCAGATTTTATAGTCAAAAGCGGCCTTCTGCTAGCCAGTGTTCCCATCGTTGCACTTACACGTGGATTTGCCTTCAATTTATATAAGTACCAGGTTAACCACCTCGATTTAATCTTACCTAATTTACCGAAATCATTTGAAGGAATTACTATAGCGCAAATTTCCGATATACATGCAGGTAGTCTATTTAATTCAACTGCTGTAAAAAAAGGGATCGACCTCTTGTTAGCACAGAAGCCTGACATCATCTTTTTTACAGGGGATCTAGTCAATGATTTTGCTGCCGAAATGGAGGACTATTTATCCATATTTGATAAAGTGAAGGCTCCATTAGGCACATTCTCTATACTTGGAAACCACGATTATGGAGAGTATCATTTTAACAGATATCATTTCTTTGATCAAATGAACTTGACCAAGGAACAAAATCTTTCAAATCTCAAATCCATTCATCAACAACTAGGCTGGCAACTACTTCTCAATGAATCGAAAGAACTGATACTGAATAACGAAAAGATTACCATTATAGGCGTCGAAAATTGGGGAGCAAATAATCCCAAAAATTATGGGAATATCGATCTGGCCATGTCTAAAGTAGATAAATCTTCGCCCATCAACTTTATGCTTTCACACGATCCCTCCCATTGGCGCGCGGAGATCATATCCAAATATCCCACAATCGACGTCACTTTCAGTGGACACACACATGGGGGACAATTCGGTTATAACAACCCGAATTATCAGTGGAGTCCAGTGAAATATGCTTACCGTGAATGGGCCGGCCTGTACCGTGAAAAGCATCAGGCACTGTACGTAAATGTTGGATTCGGTTATCTGGATTATCCAAGCCGAGTTGGGATACTACCAGAAATCACTATATTTCATCTGAAGAGTAAAGGTTAAAGCATTAAATACTGTTCCTGATGAGTCGGTAATCCAGTGCATATTTTCGGGTAACTCATTAAATTCACCACAGATTTCAACACGATTTCCAATCGAATTTCCTATCGGCTGGTCTGAAATACCAAGAAGTAGCAATTAGAATAATATATAATAGTGCCGGAGCCATTAAAGCGAAAGAATCTCCCAATGCAATATGTGAATACAAAGCACCAGTAGCGGTAAAGAAAATACCCGCATATGCCCATTCTTTCCAAAGAGGTCTTTTGGGCCAAAGCAAGGCAGCCACGGCTAAAAGCTTCCAAATTCCAAGTAAAGGAAGTATATAACTCGGATATCCCAAATGAGTCATATTTTGTATCCCGCCTGCTCCTTCCGTTTGAATTTTAAAAATCTGTATGATAGCAGTTGACAATAATCCTACAGCCAACCATACGGTCGCTATCCAATAAATTATCCTATTCCTTTTCATAATGCTATGATTTACTTATTATATTGTTAATTACTTCACATTAATAGTCACCTCTCTTATCTTCAACACTTGGTCTTATTCTTATTTCCTAAAATATGCGGGGTCTTTTACCGACCGCTCCTTATTATGTAGTTATTTGACTACAAATATAAGTGTAGATATTTGACTACACAATATTTTATTTCACTTTTTATCTGAGACATTAACTTCAATAGCTATCCCCCTAATACACTGGTTAGACCTGCTATTTTATTTTTCATATCTTTGAATTAAGATTAATCTTATGTCACATAATACCGATAAAATAACCGTAGTAAAGGGCGATATAACAAAAATTACAGTCGATGTTATTGTAAATGCTGCCAACACGTCGTTACTTGGAGGTGGAGGTGTAGATGGCGCTATTCATCGCGCCGGTGGGCCGGAAATTCTGGAAGGGTGCCGTAACATTGTGGCTAAACAAGGAGGCTGCAAGGTCGGCGAAGCCGTCATTACAACTGCAGGCAAGCTAGCCGCTAAATATGTAATTCATACAGTTGGCCCTGTGTGGAATGGAGGGAAAAATCACGAAATTGAAAAATTAGAAAGCTGCTATTATAATGCACTCAGATTAGCTGTAGAAAATGGTTGCCGTTCGATAGCCTTTCCCAATATCAGTACAGGGATTTACAGATTCCCGAAAGAACTAGCGGCTCAAATATCCATCCGCGTCATTACGCAGTTTCTGATGGCGGATACAACACTTACGCAAGTCAAAATAGTCTGTTTTGACGATGAAAACTTCCGGCTGGTCGATCAGCTAGTGATGCAAGACTAGGGAAAAATTATCCTACTCCGTTTCAAATTCCCATATACATTCATAGGAAGGAACAGACTTTTCGATGTGTGGAAATTGCAGTTTTTTGAGTTCCTTAATATTCTCAAAATCTTTATTTAAGAGCAAATATATACCCGCATTCTTACTGATTTCTCCCAATATTTCCGGAGTGATCTCTCTTTCTCGACTGTTGGCAGATATGATCATTTTCACAATTTGCTTTCCTGATGAAGTTATATACTGGTTCAGTTTATAGGGCTCCGGAATACCATCATTTTCATGAGATTGTCCTGCCAATACGTCATTGATATAGATAGCATAGTCTACATTTCTTATTTCATGATAGAGAAAGTATGATTTTACGACCGAGACTATTCCATTTTGAGATACTTCAGCAACCTCATCATTTCCCCTATCTTCATCCCTATTGTTACACGACATAAACAAAACAACACAGTAGACAGCAACGATGATAATTTTTTTCATTTCGTATTTTCTCCTTATTTTTAAAACTGCAGCAATATTCTTTTGACAGCGATTTGAAGCTAATACAACCAACAAACTAATAACCCTATTTAAGGCCTTAAAACATGAGGTTGCGGATGGCTATACAGTTTATTAAGATACAAATTAGTCGGAACAAAAAAGAGGTAGACAAACAGATATGGCTATCTTTTTAAAATTTCTTTATAAGTCGTTAGAATTCACGATATTTAAAAAAAATAAACACCCTACCAGTATCTGTTTAAAACATTGGTTATCCAATATTTGGGTAACCTTTTTTTTGCAAGAAGCTGTCTCCCCCCAATTACGTCATATTGAACAATACCCAAACACAGCTTGAATATTGTTCGACGGTCATTTATCTTGGTAAACTTTCGGGACGGCGCATACGATAAGAAGTCGCTGTGATGGCGTGCAAAAAGGACTCAATATCTTTTATTTCATCTTTCGTCAGATTTAGGGGTTGCATCAATGGATCGGTTACAGGATACAGTGGATCTTTCGCTTTCTGTTCGGCAGTAGCGGAATTCATCTGCATACCACTATTGTACATATTCAATAGCCCGGTCATATTCCAAAACAGTCCGTTGTGCATCCACGGATCGGTATTCATCACGTCGCGCAGGGATGGTGTCCGAAAACGTCCCACATCGGCAGGATCCTTTGTAATCTCGTATCGCCCCAGGTCCTGATATTTCCGTTTGTAATAGGTAAGCCCAATATTGTGGTACAGATCATCGGTAAAAAATTGACCATTATGACAATTCATGCAACGCGCCTTCGTACGAAATAAATGAAGACCGCGAACTTCCTGATCAGACAATACTTTATAATTACCATCTAAAAACTCGTCAAAACGACTCCTTCTACTTGTTAGTGTCCGTTGAAAAGCACTCAAGGCTTCAAGCACCTCTGGCATTGAATAATCCGCATCCCCGAATGCATCCACAAACAATTTGTTGTATGCAGAAATGGCCTTTAACTTGGGAATCAGTTTTGTCAATTCCATATCCATTTCGTGGTGTGCTTCGATAGGACCCAATGCTTGCTCCTCCAGCGAACCAGCGCGGCCGTCCCAAAACAGTTCCTTTCGTGCATAAACATTGAGCAAAGATGGAGTATTGCGGGTGCCCTCCAGATGATCATTGCCAACTGGTACCGTAAGCTTGTCAGCCCAGGAAGTTTGCGGGTTATGACAGCTGCTACAGGATATTTGATTGCTCCCCGATAGAATAGGGTCAAAAAAAAGATATTTTCCCAACTTCACATCAGGCTTTTCCATTAAAGAAAAATAGCTGGTATCGATCTTGGGTAGAGACTTGAATTCACTCCAATAAGCCCCTACATCGATTGTTGGTTTTGGCCATTCGTCCACTGGTCGTCGATAATATAGCTGTATCTCATCATCAAAGGCTTGCTGTCGATCTTTCATAGAAAGCAAGCCTACAAAACCAACAATAGTGGCCAATACACAAAACTGCTTTTTCATTTTCTCTCTTAACTATTCTTATAAAGAAGTAGGATTACTAATCAATCTATTTTTTTAAAAAATATAGGAAACCCCTAATTTACCCAAAAACCAATCTTTACCTGGCACACTTGACAACGTGTAGTCTACCGGCACCAAATTACCCCTATACTGATAATTCATCTGGAGCTGTATACTCCAATTATTCTTCGCATGGCGCGTGCCCCATACCCATGACATATTAAAATTATCACTCGAGGCGGTATCGTAAAGATAATCTTGATAGAGTATTTGCTTCCCAAAATCACCCGTATTCAACTCAGATACAGACAAATTATGGGTTGGCGACCACTGTTTAAAATATCCAATCGTTCCTATTATTTCAGACTTTTCATTAACCTGAAATGTACGATTTAATCCGAGTCCCAATCTAATTTGATCAAAATCCATTTGGTTACTGCTAACACCATCTTTTTTTTCGGTCTTATACATACCAGCATGGCCTTCAAACAAATACTGGTGTACCCCTAGTTGAGTTTTTAACGAAATTTCATGGCGGCGATAGGTGTAGTTATTCGCTAGATAAGTATAATTAAAATCCTGGCCATTTTCAATTTTCCCCTGCAGTGCTACCCTAATCAATTGCTTATGTTTCATCTGCCGGCTCCATAAAAAATCGATTGATCCGATATCCTTTTTATAATCATTTAAGGACAAATAGGTTTGTTTAGAATTATCATTTCGTCTGAATGATTGTTCTTCATTAAGGTAGCGGCCATTGAGATAAATCTTATCCCTATCATTGGGTTTCAGTAAGATATGGGCACCAACTCCTTTACGATGGATAATATCATAGTAATTAATTTCTTTTAGTCGGTCCTTCGCACTTCCAAAACCGTTCATCATCCAATTGACATACAATGGATCCTCTTTATTTGTTGTATACTTTTCATTTTTATAACCGACGTTGGCACGTTCAGAACCATACCCCCAAATACCAGCAATATGATAAGAAAGTATCGGAAGATTGTGACCAGCACTCAATTCAAACTGAAGGTTCATATCCTTGATATCGCCTCTGGGGTCATTGTTTGAATAATGTGAGCCCAATCGATAATCTATACCAAGGGAAATCGGGAGCTTAGCATCGAAGAAAGCTCTTTGGATTCCCGCATCGAGCTTATAGGTCTCCCGATTGTATTTATTTTTTCGCAACGAACCAAAATACAATGGCGCATCCGCATTCCATCGAGATTGGTGCCGCAAAGCTGTGCTGTCTTCTACGGAGTGATCATATGAAAATCTCCCCCAAAAGCTAGTCTTGCGCCAATCGGTCTTCCCTTCCGTATAAAATTGGGATTGACTGAGACCATCAGTTCCCTGAGCCGCCTTAAAGCCGCCTTGTCCCTTGCTGTGCTGAATACCTAATAGGGAAGATCTATTTTTGATCTCCTCAGGAATCCATACCCTATTTCGTATTGCCATATCATGCATTATCACAAATGATGGTTGATACCAATAGTTCAAAGCTGCTGTTGAATCTAAAGAATTGGACTTACTTTGCCCTATGACAGGGTGATAGGCTAAGAAAGCACCCCAAAACAACATGATGTATCTCACACTTTTCATTCAGGTATTTTTTATAAAATACCAGCTTTCGTTCGGAAAGCTGGTATTGGAATAACCGTTTGTCATTAATCACCAAATCCAAATGGATTAGCTTTTATCACCATAAAGTCCGCTGTAGAATTATTTGTGTCCCTTAATTTACGAACTCCATTAGTAGTTCTTTCGGTCTTGCGAATAACGGATTGTGACGAATAGCCGCCTAGTGGTGCGAAAGTATAACCGGCATCCTGTGATGCTGTCAATTTTTTAGGAATTCGAGCATCCTCGGTGTTTGGCTGCATCTCAACGGCATCCATAATCCAACGGACAGGTAACTGTCTATATTTTTTTGCGGTAGAGGTCGGAACGCTGATGGATGGCTCAGTATAGCTCTTCAGATTCTCCACATCCGAACGATTTGCGTGTTTAAAAATAACATAACCGTCGCGCCCTAGATTATCTAATATCCAGTCATTGCCTGTATAATCTAATATCTCAACATTGGGTACAGCAGCATTGTCAATATCTGTTGCAAAAGGAGTTTTCCCAGGGATATCTCCATAATAAACCTCAAAATTGGCTTTACTAAGATCTACGGTAAGATCCGGATTCTTGATGGCTACTTCCTTGCCATTATT
Source organism: Sphingobacterium sp. HSC-15S19 (assembly GCF_050433745.1). Taxonomy (NCBI): domain Bacteria; kingdom Pseudomonadati; phylum Bacteroidota; class Sphingobacteriia; order Sphingobacteriales; family Sphingobacteriaceae; genus Sphingobacterium; species Sphingobacterium sp. HSC-15S19. Next base: position 49,424 of record NZ_JBNPWQ010000035.1, on the reverse strand, counting down.
GCCGACAAACGGCGCTTTATGGTTTAGCGCATTTTGGGCAATCACAATACTTTTACCAGGTTCCACTGGATAGGTCTTTCCGTTGCCAGGAATCATAAATAAATCTCTTAAGTAAACATAATCTGTATTCGCGGATTCAACGCTTACCATTCCTAAAGATTTACTCCAATCCAATTGGCCATTTGGCTGGTAATAATCGGATTGACTGGTCGGAGACTGTCTTCCCCATAACCGGCCAAAGTAGAGGCTATCGGCATATAAAACACGGTCTGTATTATTGTAAACTTCAAAAAACTGATCTCTGAACAAAGCCCCTTCTTTATTATCAGAACCCGCATAGTAAATCTGCTTGATGACAAAATCGCCCAATAGACCTGCAATCAATTCCAAGTCCAAAGTCGTAGAACTGGTTAAACTGATTTTTTTCAGGGAAGCATTAAATGTAACGTCCTCTTTGCTTGATTCGCCTGTTAAACTATTGTATTGCTCCTTAGGTATTGTAATAGAAGCATCAATATCATACTCACCTGGCATAATGGAGGTCAAATTGACCACACCTTGTGACACGGAATATGTACCACTGGTTTTTGTTGCTAGGTTGGTAATCTTAACAATAGCCTTGCTTAAGTCCAACTTGGTGTTAAAATTTTCAGAAGCGTATGTTAAGTTCAGCTTAATATCCAGTGGTTGTATACCAGGTGTATTATCTTTTTTACAGGAAATAAAAGGTAAAAAGAGAAAAGGAATTAAGTAATGAGTTTTCATCTTGTTTAGTTTTTATGTTAAAATTTATAAGTCAGTTGGGCGCCATAATTAGGAGAAGAATTCGGAGCTTGCACTGAGGTAGCCCCTTCCCTATAAAATCGCGGTTGGTAATCCAAAAAGTTATAGACATTAAATGACAGGTAAATATTCTTGCCTATTTCCTTAGCCATATTAAGACCGAAGTTCCAGTAGACGTAGTTGTTTTCAATATTTGCCCGGTCAGCTTCCTCTTTCCTTCCTGTATAGAGTTCGAGATGCTTCGGGTTGCTCATATCAAACTGCTCAATGGCATGATACGTATAATCGCGTGTATAATATCCTACAGGAATAATATCTCGGTAGTTAGATTTATTGTAGTTTAATAATTCACAGTCTGCACTCAGTTCAATAATCAAACGCAACGCCGGAAAATGAGTCGAACTTCGTAATTGCGCTCTACTTAAATAGTTCTTCGTGGATTTCGATGGAAAAAATCCAAGGACAACGTCATCTAAAGCTGTTTTTTCGGTATTAAAATTCAAACGGCTCAGCGCATTAGAACTAGAATTAGCCAAAGTAAATGCGGCTGTAGCGGAGAAAGTCGTCATAATCTGTTGAATTCTGGGTGTAGAATACATGACTTCTGCACCAAAATTGGACGATTTATTACTATTGGCAAAGTACAAATTAGACATTAAATACTTTCTCGTCCCAGTCTGTTCAACTGTTGGTTTGCCCCCGGGCACCGCAGTGGCCGTATATGTAGGCAAGTCCATTAATTGATCAGCCGTAACCGTGTTGATTCCGCGCGTATTTTTTTTATAAAAAAGATTGGTACGCAGCTGATGCCCATTCTTATGCCATGAAAGTGATGATTCGAGGGTTTGCCCTACACTACTCTTGAGATTGCTATTATCTTTTTCATAACGCCGCAAGTAAATCAATGCCATACTTTCGTTGACTTTACCATTATAGGAATTCAGCAATATAATTTCATCAAAGGTCGGCCCGGGATATAGTTGTGCTAATCCAGGAGATTTGAAGGATAGGCCATATGCCAGTCCAATCTGAGTTGATTTAGAAAGTGAATAATTGATGTTGGTTCTTGGAGAAATGGATGAGTGACCATTCATAAGATCCCAGCGAACTCCCGCCCGCATGCTAAGATCCCTTCCCCATACTTTGGTCCGCATTGCATCCTCGGCATACAAACCCAGGTTTTGCAAAGCGTTTGTTAATGAAAAATCATAATACCTATCCGATCTTGCTCCAAGATCCTTTTTTGGAATAGAAGGATCTGCAATTCGCCCCTTTCCACGGTTGATGTCATAACTATAGTTACTTCCGAAGTTTATCTTGTGGATAATATCGCCTGTAATGGCAACAGCATTTCCTTCCAATCGGGCATTTAAATTCAATGGCCTATTGTCCACATGATCCAGAGCAGTATACTGACCAGGGGCGTATTGTCCTTCTACAATTCCAGTTTGCACAGAATCGGTATAGAGCACGACTGCACCATTATAGTAATACTCACGATAGGTTTTCTGCAGTGTTGAACTTAGTCCTGCATTGAAACTGATACTTTTGAGGAATTTATGATCCAAATTGTAATTGGTCCGACTAGAAGCATTCCAGCCCCAGCCACCAAAAGAAATGGCATTCGAGAGTGGGTCATCCGGATCCTTTCGGACCTGATCAATAACTTTATTGTAAGACCCTGAAAAAGTCTGTTTCAGACGCTTATCGGTGCCATAATAGTTTGTCCAGATCAAAGTTCCATTCACGCGGTCGTATTGTTTCAGCTTGTCTCTATTATCTGCGTAAGATTGCACATAACCTAAATCCAGGTTAATTGTCCCAAGCTTTTTTCCCAGTGACATTCCCTTGGACAGACTATATGAAGTTGCATTACTCCGAACTTGAAGCCTAAAAAAAGCCGGGGTCTTGCCTGCCTGTCTTTCGATGATAACGGCACCGTTTGACAAATCGCCATAACGTGCTGGTGCTACGCCTGAAATAACTTCCAAATGTTCGATATTTTCTATCGGAATCTGACGCAAATCCAGACCGCTGAACACATTTTCTCCGGAATAGAATTTTCCTGTTGTGGGGCGGCCTGTTAAACCATAATCTGATGGTCTAATTGCATTCGTTGAGGAAGACATGCCAAATATTCCTGCATTCCGTCCTTGCATATTTCCATTATTGCCCAAAACCATGTCATCCATTATAATAGCGACACCAAAGGAGTTATTCAATTCATTAACCTCTCGCGAGCGCCCTGTAGTCTCACTAAAAGCACCTCTCAGCGTTAGATTTTGCATCTCCTGTACAGAAGGAGCAGTATTCTTCCGGTTTGGCAATCGGTTCAAAAGATCATTTAAACTGAGTGCAGGATACCGTTCAATCATTTCCCGGTCAAACACAAGTGAAGAGTTGCTCAGCTCTCCCCGCTTCGCCTGTACTGCAACTTCATCAAGTGCAAGACTCATATCCTGCAACAAAAAATTTTCAATCTTCTTTATCGAATCCAACAAGACTGTTCTTTCAACCTTTTTCTTACCGATATAGGAAACCGACAAGGTAACAAATTTGCCAAGCTGCTCTTTGGGGATGGTTAGACGATATTCACCAGCACCATCTGTCATACTGGAGAGTCCCAGTTGATCCAAAATCACGGTGCTTCCCAATAGTACATTCTTATTACTATCAGTGATCTTTCCCTGGATGTATATTGACTGTCCATGTGCATTTGCAGCTGTGCAAATCAAGATGAAACTAGTCCAATAGAGCTTTTTCATAAGTAAGAATAAAAACGCATAAAAAAGCGTATTTATTTAAAACAATTCTAAACAGTTGCAAATGTAAGGTATTAAAACCTATTATTTAGAATTATTTTTAATTATTCTAAATAATATAACGCACAAACGATTACAACAAAGCCACAAAAACGCACAAAGCTGTAAAACGGCACCCTATGGTTCGCATAGCTTAATCATTGGGTGGCTGAAATGGGGTTGTGATGACAGATATCCTATTTGAGATTGTTAATCCATCAGACATGTATCTTTCCCTACAGCTGTTCGAAAAAGATCTAGCTAAAGTCAAGATAGGAAATACCGTTTCTGCGTATGCCAATACGGAAGTCGCTCGAAAAATTCCGGCCACAGTCTTTCTTGTCAACCGCACTTTTGATGAAAATAGAATGGCCGAAGTGCTATGCCGTTTTCAAAAATCCGATGCTATTTTAACCCCTGGAATGTTCAAGAATGCCGATCTTCATATCAATAATACCAAGGCAATGGTTGTACCAGAAGAGGCAATCGTACGTTGGCAAAATAAATATTTTGTATTTGTGCAACATAGCGCTGGTTCATTTCAAATGAATGCGGTAAAATTAGGTATCCAAGAGAACGGAAAACAGCAGATTCAGGCCGATAACATTCAACCGAACACACAAATAGCACTAAAAAATGCTTTCGCGTTACTAATGAAAGCACAGAATAAGGAAGAGTAAAATCATACGTATCGAATAAATCATTTCAAGTGATAGCCGCCATTTATCGTTCTTTTAAGAACAATAAATGGCGGCTTTTAATTTCGGATAAGCCGATCATCCATCTAAACTGCTTTAGTTAAAGTACGCAAACTCAGATTTATTGCCGTAAACTGAGGTCAAATGTCGCTCAAGCGGGCGATCATCATTTTTTGTTCGGTAACTACCGGACATATTTATTTCAGGATAGTTCGAAGTGCTTTTCGAATGATGTATCGCGTTTCCTTGGTATCACTTTCTTGTTCCCAGCGATTACAAAGTGCCCTAACAAAACCGGGTTGGCTTTTACTTGCGTCATTCAGCCAATTTCCAACACTATCCTGAACATATTTTGAAGGGTCAGATTTTAGCGGTTCTAAAATAGACAAGGCTAGACTTGGCTCCTGCTTCAAGCGATCGATATGCTTACACCATACGCCTCTCGGTCGGGTTGCCTCCGAAGCAAAACGTCTCAAATTTTCATCCTTCTCCACCGTCCATAGACTCAGACCGGCAATACTCTTTTCCAAGTCCAAAGCTATCCTATTACGTATCGCCATCCAGCTGATTTCTCGCACCCCAAAATGCCGATCTGCAGCAAAAGGACGCATTGACAACAGTAATTTCTCAATTTCAAGATGCTTATCATCTCCGACCGTGTAGGTTGCCCAGCAACGCACGAGATCTGCAGTATGATTGGATAGTATTGTCAGGAAGGTATTATCACGATATTGTGTGATCAAATCGAGCAGCGCCCGCCCGATCGTTTCATTGATGGAATTTACCGTCGGTTTCTGTAACTGATCAAGCAGCGCTAAGATTGGTTTCAAGTAATGAATGCGTCCATTTTGCTGAAGGATATACTCGAGTAAAAACCGTTGGTCAACAGCGAGCCACTCCATAAGATTTGCAGTTTCAATTTCTCCGCGGTTCAGACTGGCCAGGCAATCTATCGAAATATCCGCTATCCGTCTTGCTCCTTTACGTTGTATTTTACTCATAGCTGTGCTATTAACTCTTCGATATTAAGTCTATTCATATAGTTGACATCCATAAATCGATAAGATATTGTATAATCAGGATCGATCACAAAAACAGCAGGGACCGGCAGTCTGTTGCTGTCATTACCATTGTAGGCGGACCAATTGATTCCCAAGCGATCATAGCTTGAAATGGCATAATCCTGAAGTTCAAATGAGATGCCAACACTGATTGCCAACGTATTATCTTCGTCAAACAACAATTCGAAATCCAAATTGTTGTCCGTCAGAAGTGCTTCGCTAAATTTAGGCACTTGTGGCGAAATTGCAAGAAGAGTGGCTTCAAAAGCATTAAAATGAGTCAAATTCTGTTGTAAAGCTCTTAACTCGAGATTACAGTAGGGACACCAGCTACCGCGGAAAAAGGCCACAATGACCTTTCCTTTCTTCAGAAGTTTTCCCAGCTCAATTTCTTCACGCTTCGAATTCACCAAACTAAAATCAGGGAACTTGTCCCCTATCTGCAGGCTCTTTTCGGTTAGATCCCCAGACTGTAGATCCTGAATCGATCTGCCAAATATTTCCTTTATTTCGAGAGGAAGAGTTGCTAAATTCGCATTTAATTTAGCAATTTCGTATTCTAAATTTTTCATGATGCTGTATGTTATTTCTGCAAAGTTTTAAAAGTAAATGCACAATCACAATACCGCATTTTATTATCCCTATGGGACAAAAAAGTCAATTTTATGCGTATAACAGAGAAAGCAATAAAACAAAAAATATGTCCATTGGAATTTGCCGTCAATGCGATTAGTGGGAAATGGAAAATTCCTATTGTATGGCGTATCAATGAAGGGGAAAAACGCCCAAGTGAAATGCTTCGTGGTATCGCAAAAGTTGATAGACGAGTGCTAAACCAACAATTGGGTGAAATGGTCAATGATGGCATTCTAATCAAACAATCTTTCCATGAGCTTCCTCCAAGAGTGGAGTATTCATTGACCCCCTTAGGGAAAAGTTTAGTGGAAGTACTCTGGAAATTGAATGCTTGGGGAGAACTTTTATTGGAAAATTCCAATAAAAGTTAGCACAAACGGGCAGATTCGATCGACATAGCGATGCTCTATTGCGAGAGAAGTATTCGACCCTGCTATAACAGCTCTTTGCGAAAACTGCAAAACACTGTTTGGTGTCGAAGGGTGTTATATGGTCAATATCTATACATTCAATTTTCCTAAAATATGTCTGGAACAAATCGCTTATCGATTGTGCTGAATATTGTTTAATTGTAATGCCACTGCATTTCGTTGGCCTCTGTTCAGAAAAGGTTCCAACAACCAAAATACCTCCCACTGCAATTGCTTGATCTGCGATTTCGATGTAGCGTTCAATCTCTTGGCGAGCAGTCAAAAAATGAAATGTGGCCCGGTCATGCCAAAAATCATATGGTGTATCGGGAACGAAGTCTAAGATATCTGAAACAATCCATTTGACTTTAGTCGCTTGATTCCCTAATCGCTTCTTCGCTCTTTCAATGGCAGTGCTGGAAATATCCAATACAGTAATATCTTCAAATCCTGCTTTTAATAAGAAATCAACCAGGAAACTGTCACCACCACCTATATCAATAATTTTAGCCTTTTTTGGGAGACTAGATTGATTTATAAAATGTAGTGATACTTCTGGGGTAGGCTGGTACCAGCTAACTGATTCCAGCGGCTTATTTTCGTATATCTCTTCCCAATGCTTTTTTCGATTAAAATTTTCCATCTGTCTATTGTCCTGATAAAATTTATTGACTGATAACGAACAGCCTTGGTGTTAGGGCAAAATCTTTAGATCCTTAAAAACTTTCCATGTAATCGCCTTCCGGCAGCTCGAGAAATCAGGGCTGTTGAACTTCCGGTCCTGAATAAGTCGCGTTGCAAAGAAATAAACATTTTCCTTTTGTTCAACATAGCCTATCCACCATCCGGTGTTGATCTGATTGGCCATTGTCCAGCCCGTTTTAGACCGAACCGTATAGTCCGCGTTTTGTTCCGAAATCATGACTCCTTTAACAATATCCATATTTCTTTTTGAAAAAGGCAAATTTCCATCATAAAGCTTTTTCAAAAATTCAACCTGATTAATTGGTGAGATGCCCATTGGACCAAAATTCCAGAAGTCGGGACCTGATTCGGAAAGGTCCATATTCCCGTAGTTACAAGCTTTGAGATACTTCCGATAGACAGAACGATCAATTTTCTTTGCTAACTCGATAAATGCCCAACCTGCAGACACTGCGAATGCTTCTTTTACACTGATATTTTTATAAATATCCGGTCGGTAGCCATATTTTAAGGTATCTGTTGACCCGGGCCATGGAACGATGCTATTTTCATCTTTGATCGTCTTAGTTTCCAAGGCAATCAACATATTTATAATCTTAAAAGTTGACGCAGGTAATGTTGCAACTTGTGTGTCCGATGTATCGGACAAAATCCAAGCACCTTTATTATTGTCATAAAGTGCAACAGTGCCATTAACATGACACTCATCAAAATATTTTTGAAAGTCAGATCTGACGATCTTCTTATCAGGATTTCGAGCTTGGGCCAACAAGTCAAACGAAATCACCGTCATTGTTATAAACAAAATCGATTTGAAGATCATCTGATAAATACTATTTAAAACCATACGTTGATACCATTAATAAGCCATTGTACAAATTGAAACTTGAAAACTATACTAGAGCCTTTATAAAGTTAAGATATAAATTTAACGAATTTCAAATATCCAATACACGATATACATACAAGATGTGCTTTAGCTCGGTTAGAAGTCAGTCGTCGATTATTGGGATAGTATTGAATAGGAGAAAATAGCGCGGGACTATCGCTAAAGCAAGATAGTCCCGAAAGCTATGTGATCCGAACCTGTTATTCAAACCTCGGGATTAGACTTACTATTCAGACCAAGGCGAATGAAGAATACAATCGCAAAAGTTCTTTCGCTCAAAATTAGGGATCATAAAAGCGCACACATCTGCCTTTATATTGCCAAATGTGGTTTCTGTCTTATGCTCAAAACCTTCAAAAAAAGTCGGGATAATTTTCTTTTTAAAATTATCCCTTGGAAAGGCTTGAACAATCTCTTCTCTATTTTTGGCACTTAAATGCGCATAGCCCTCACCCATCACATCAAGCCCAACGCCCGAGTACATCAGGGCAACTTCATTTTCTTTGTGTTCAGCAATTCCTATGCTTGTATGGAGTGCTATGGTATCCCATACAAGCTGTAATTTCGCCGACTCTACACCATGGCTTTTTAGAAAGTCTCGGGCGGCGTTAGCGCCATCCACTTCAAAACGAAGATCTGCACTACTGTAATGCGATACTAAGCCCAAATCATGAAATACGGAAGCTACATACAACAATTCACTGTCGTAGACCAAATTTTTACGTTTTGCATTTAAAGATGAAAATAGGAAGACACGCAACGAATGGTTATAGATAAATTCAGTACCATGTTCCAATAGTAATGCTGTCGCTTGCGTTGCGATTTTACTGTCCGGAATAACAATGCCGGCCACTTTTTTTAGATGATTTACTACCATAACTTTAAGATATTTAGGACAAAGTTATGACGGCAACAGCCCCATAGGAATAGCAATAAGTACGTTTGAAATGTCAAAATTTACCGTGTGCAATTTTCACTCTGCATCAACAAATTGATTACGGTAGTTCAGGGGAGAGAGTTTTGTATTCTTTTTAAAAAAATGACTAAATTGTTCTGCCGAATTAAAATGAAGTGCATAGGCGATTTCTTTCACTGTTATCGCACTAAACTGCAGCAACCGTTTCGCTTCTGCTATGAGCTGTCCATTAATGATCTCCTTCGCCTTAATCCCGCTACATCGTTTACAAAGTTCGCTTAATCTTCGTGCTGAAATATGAAGCATTTTGGCATACTCCGACACGGCATGATATTGATCAAACTGTGCACTGAGCATTTCCATAAATTTGCGATACAAGATGTAATCCTGACTATCGAAAGTTGCTTCCGCGGTCAGTTTAACGTTCGCAAGTTTAATCATAATAATTTTCAAAAACGCCGCAAGAGCATCCATCTGATTGATATACTGGGGACCACAATATTCTGACAACAGTGCATTGAATAGAAATAACAGCTCTACTACTTCGGTAGTACTAGGCTTCAGATATGGATTTGCACTGGTGTTATTGAACAATACAGCTTTACAGTTACTTGCGCTCGGAGGTGTCTTTTGCCAAAAACAATCCCCAAAGGAAATGGAAAAACCCATTACCGAAGTCTGATCTGAAAAAGCATAGATCTGTCCCTTGGATAAGAGAAAAATGCTATTGTCATGTAGCTCAAATACATTATTATCAATAGAAAGATAGCCGGCACCGGTTTCGACAAAAAAAATACGATGATAGATCAGTCTATTAAATGTTTCATGATCGTTAAGGTGGTAATCTATCCGTTTTATAGAAAAAGAATCATCTATTACAGGTTCAATTATAATCTTCTTAGCTGATTTCATACTGTAAAATCAATAAACCTTGACAATCGCTATTGCTCGCTATTTGAAAATATCCATATTCTCGTCATAGATAGGGCTCTTTATATCCAAAAATTTCAGCACACTATGAAATACATGATTTTGGGTCAAGGTTTTATTTGGTTTCAACTGTTTTGAATGATCAGACACCCAGACGATAAAAGGAATCTCGTATTGCTCTTTTGGTGCAATGCTCATCGGCAATCCGTGCATATACAGATTATTTTCACCCAGTGATTCTCCATGATCCGAGACGAACAACATGGCACTGTTATATTCCTTCAATTGCTTTAGATCCTCAATCAGATTATGCAAAATATAATCTGTATAAACAACGGTGTTATCATAAGCATTTATCAATTCTTCTTTAGAACAGTTTCCTAACTCAACACTATTGCAGACCGGCTTAAACTGCTCGAATTGAGCGGGATATTTCTTGCTATATGTTGGTCCATGGCTTGTACTTGTGTGGAGCACAACAAAAATCTTGTCTTTTTTACTGGATGATATCCGCTCCTTTAGACCTGTTAAAAGTACCTCATCGTAAGCACATCCTTCACCTTTACAGTTTGTAGCAAGTTGATCATTCGTTTCATATTCTTTAATATGTACAGGTGGCTCTCCCCAATTACTTGTTCGCCAGATCACATCGACATCATTTCTATAGAGGTAATTTGGCAGGATTTCGTACAAATCATCCGTATTTTTATGTTCCAAAATACATTTTACTCCAGCTGTCGTATAGGTAGAGCAAGAAGTTGCGTCAAAATGATAAAGATTGGGTGTTTTGGAAAGCAGAGGGTTTGTATTCTTCTGATAGCCATACAACGAAAAATTATCTCTTCGAGCAGATTCACCTATAACAAGTACAACTACTGTCTTTTTGTGGTCCGTTTTCGTCGCATCCGGCAATAAAATCTCTTTCTTATTTTTTTGGTGTTCATGAATACAAAAGCGCGAAATATTGACGGTATAAGACCAAGGCATGGCAAGTGCACCCAAAGTCTTCGAATTCTTATCGATCCACAACCAATTAGTCGCATTGGCAAATATTAAAATAACGATAAATAATAACGAAAGTGAGGAAGTGATAAAAAACTTCTTTGGTTTATCCTTTACTATTTTGGCTTTAATGATGAAGATACTGGGAATAATACCGAGAAACACGAGATAGACGATCAGTTTCAGGGAAAAGAAACCGCTGGACTCGGAATATCGGGTATTCAAGATATTACCGATCATTGTTTCATCCAAAATAACGCTATATGTGTTAACAAAATAAACGGCGACTGAATTGATCAGAAAGAACAAAACAAGTATGGATTTCCCGAAACGACGTGACGCCGAAAAAAACAGATAAAGTACAAAAGCATTCATCACCAGCATCAGAACCATTAAGCTACCGATCAGAACAATACCCCCAAAACTCCTGTAATCAACATTATTAAAAACAAAAGTATAAAATGGAAAATGGAAGAATATAAAATTCAACACACTCATGAAAAGTACAAAATGAACTAATTTTAAGCTATTTTTTAGCATAAACGGTAATGATTTTATAAAGTGTACTAATTAAGCAGATAAATGTAAAATAAAATATTAGCAAATTATCATTAATTATTCTATTGATCAATACAATACTGAAAACGAGGAACAATAATATGAAAATTGGATAATACCGTTTGTTGTTGATCCAGTTCCATATTTTAAATTCCCTGCTAAAAAAAATTCCGAACAGTCCCGAAAGATATCCTATAATACAGCCACTGAGCACGTCTAAAGGATAGTGTGCCCCCAATGCGACGCGGGATAAAGCAAGCATCAACCCAATAAATGTTAAACCTAAAAACCACATTATTTTATAACTCAATCGTTGCGGCATAAAAGCATACATGATAACGGTCAACGTTGTAAATATCGTGATGGAATGGCCAGAAGGCAAGCTATTGTTCCCCAGAAGTATCTTACCGGTAATCAAAAAACTAGTATGATTAAATACTGCTGCGGGTCGTGGCACAGCAAATAGTACCTTTAAAAGGATCGAAAAGAAAGCAGAAATTAGAGATGCTGATATTAATGCCTCCCATAATTTAGGACCATAGCGCAGAAAGACACTCAAAAGCGAGAGACTGATTAAACAGTCTCCAAACTGTGTAAAATTGGACTCAAGATTTGGATATTGCCCCAAATAAGCATTTATCGCGAAAAAGCTACTCTTCTGAATGACGGTATAGCCATATACATTCAATGCATGATTAAAATATAGAAATAGAATGAGCAGAGCTAACAGGATTATAGGTAGAAAGAACAACGATTTTCTAAGCCTAGCATAATTATGGATTATCGTCGAATTAGTATTCATCTTGCACGCGTCTTTTTAAACGCGTAAAGAACGGAACGAATTCTGTAGAAATTTAGAATTTACAAATGCAGCGTAGGCTTTCTTATTCCGTGCCCATTACTGATTCACTTCCCCCTCAAAAAAAGCTTTATCATAAAAGGAAACCGATATTCAACGTATTTTGCTTCATCTCAGAGCACAAGGCTGAAGATCGGTTTCCTTGTCTTACAGTTTTCCCAGCAGCTGTGAAAAAGCGCTGATGACCAAAGTTGGCTCCTCAAGCATAATATTATGACCAGATGCGGTTGTTGCCAGGTGAACAAAGTCGCTTGCGCTCTCATTTATGCATAAGTTAAAACTTGTCCTGTTTAATCTGATCGATTCCCTGCTCGTAAGAAGTAACCTCAAATTCAGGAAATCTATTTCTAAACTTTGAATCATCAAATAGATTATTGTGTTCGTATCGTGGAAGAAGTTCCAAAAGCTCCTTTAACCGCTTATTGAACAGAGCCCCTATTTTAAAGATAAATTTGGGAACTACAGTATATTTGAATTCCCTACCGTAAATATCTGCTGCCATTCTGATAAACTCCCGGTAAGTGGGATGCGCTTTATCCACGGGCAAATGCCAGGTCTGTCCATAGGCATCAGGTGTATTTCCGATAAGTGCAGTTGCTCGACTTGCGTCGGGAGTCCAAATCAGACTTCGTTTTTTATCAACACATAAAGGCACTTTCAGTTTTTTATCCGCTTTGATGTTATCAAAAATTAGGGTATTGGTAATGCTTTGTGTTTTGCCAGGACCATAAAATTCAGGTGCTCGACAAATAACGGCTTCAAGCTGGCCCGATGCTATCTCAGCAAGTACCATTTCTGCCATGTTCCGCCTCACTTTCCCCTTTCTTCCGACAGGAGCAAAGGTACTTTCCTCCGTCAAAACACGATCCTCTTGAGGATACATATATGTATTATCAAAAAAGACAAGCTTAGTACCATTGATCTTACAGGCATCAATCACATGACGAAGAATAGCTGGAAATTGTTCCTCCCATAGATCCGAACTTATAGGAAGCCCTAAAGTGAAATAGGCAATATCACTCCCCTTCACCGCCTCGATTGCCTGTTCACGGATCGATAGATCCGCAGAAAAAACTTCGTCAGTATCATTTACTTTTTTTGCTTTTCGACTGACAATGCGGATAGCAGAAGTAAAATTTCGCTTTAGCTCGCGCGCCAGTTCTTCTCCAATTTGTCCATTGGCACCCAATATCGTCTGCATAATATTCCTTTTTCTATGTTGTGACCATCTGATACCAATATATTGATATTTGTTCAATTAACCGCACCGTTGCGGTTCAATACCGAATAACTCCCGACCTCAACTTTGCTCAGTGCCCATGACCTATCTTATTAAGGATGTTGCCATGGACTGCGATACGGTCTTTGCAGTAATTGAGTTGCTTCAGGATCATCGACACATATTTTTTGTATTGGATCATAAATCAAGGGGCGATTCAACTGCATCGACAAGTTTGCCAGAATGCAGCTTGCGGTAGATATATAGCCCTCTTCAATATCAGCTACAGGCAGATGATTATTTTCAATTGCCGATAAAAGGTCAAGCATATGTTGTCTGGTTGCAGGCGCTGTATGCAACTCGATTCGGTGCTCCGTCAAATCTTTGGGGAACTTCTCCTTTTCTAAGATAACATCCTGTCGAATGGGCGTGCCTTCTCCGATTGGAATAAATTCATATTTCATCACACTTCCCTTTAAGGTACCCTTGTCACCATATATCACAAATGCCCAAGGGTATTCAGGGTCTGCTGCTGCCCCCCATGTCCTATGCTGCCAGACACAATTAAGATCTTCGTATTCAAATAAGGCTGTCTGCGTATCCGCGATCGTCGATTTCCCTCCTTTTTGCACATAAATGCCACCTTTCGCATGCACGCTTTTGGGCCATTTAAGCTGCAGAAGCCAACGCACAGTATCAAACATATGCATTCCCATATCCCCGGTTATTCCATTCCCATAGGCCATAAAAGTTCGCCACCAGCCACCATGAGGCAAACCATCATAAGCCCGCAAAGGTGCTGGACCCGTCCAAAGTTCGTAATCCAGGAAATCTGGAACCGGCTCGATCGGTGGATTGCCGTTCTTTCGCATATGATAATAGCAGCACATTTCCACATGCGAAATCTTTCCAAGTAAGCCACTATCGATCACTCGCTTCTTGGCATCAATGAGATGGGCTGTACTTCTCCGTTGTGTTCCCACTTGAACTTTCCGGTTATATTTTCTTGCCGCACGCCATATAGCATCCCCCTCAAGCACATCAACACTGATCGGTTTCTGCAAATAGAGATGAGCACCCGAACGCATCGCATCAATAGCCTGTCTGGCGTGCCAGTGATCTGGTGTTCCAATGAGAATTAGATCGAATTTATGACTGGCGAGCATTTGCCTATAATCTTTATACAGTTTTGGAACTTTTTTTGAAATTTGACGCTCACTAATCAGCCGCCCAGCTTCCTGCAGCTGATTGTCGTCGACATCGCATATAGCAATGACATCGACATCCCGAACCTGAATTAAACGGAATAAATCACTTTTCCCATACCAACCTGCACCAATCAATCCGACCCGAAAATTTTTAATCGCATCACGAAATGAAAGCCCCTTAACTTCTAAGGCTGATAAAGTTAAAACTGCCCCCGCTCCTTGAATAAATTTTCTCCTATTTAGATTGACCATAGCCATAATTCATTGGTTTATTGCCTAATATAAGAAAAAACAAACGATAAATCAACCTGTTTTAAGCCGCAAAATACGTTACAGGCAAAAGAACCTACCTACAGGAACAAGACCTGCACTTTAAGATCAACAAGTAGCACAGCATTTTTTTCATTTAAGCCAAAATAGCGTAAATTCATATCGAGCTAAACAATTAAGACATGAAAAGAGAAATGGTATTTTTGAAAGTAATATTATTTTACTTTGCCTCCCTCGTGGTGTTTGCTTTCGCTGCAGGCATAACCAAACAAACAATGTTCTCCGATTTACTTTCACTCAGCCTCGCGACATTCCTCAGCTTGGGTTTAATTTACCTGTTTAAAGCTTGGGATAAAATTAGTTTTTCTCAAATTGGGTTAGGATTTAACAAAAAGAGTGTGCTCAATTTTAGCGCTGGCTTATGCTTAGGTATTGTTATGGTCGGCCTTATGGTTATAATACTAACAAATTTTGCCGAAGTATCTTTTAAGAAACAGGCATTTATTGACACTAAATTATTGGCAATACATATTCTTCTTTACTTTTTCGTCGCCTGTCGGGAAGAGTTGGTTTTTAGAACCTATTTCTTATGGCGCCTGAAAGATAAACTCGGCACTGTTGTAGCCTTTTCGATTATGGTACTTGTTTTTATTTTAGAACATTTATTTACCGGTTTTACACTAAAGGCGGCAGTACTGGGTTCAGGACTTGGAGCTGTACTTTTTGGTCTTGCTGTACTAAGAACCCGCAATATTGCACTATCTATTGGACTGCACTTCGGCTGGAACCTAACCCATTGGGCTTTGGGGTTTAAAAATAGCACAGGGTTATGGGTAGAAAGTGTTGCAAAGGGCAGTGAACATCAGTCTGAAAACATCGCGTTTATTGCCTATACGATCGTAATGCTTTTAGGTATTCTGATCGTCTATAAGCTGTCAAAAAAAACATCGTTTCAGGGGAACAATAGTAGCCCGATCGATTAATCCCAAAATCGATGCACAAGCCATCGGTAAAAGCTTTTGCCAACATATAATTCCCTTTATTATATCAGCTACCCTGTAGACACGAAGCTACAACAATCAGACTCACTGCAAGTTCTAAAAATAAAGGCACGGCTTTTGTAAACTACTAAGTAAAAAAAAGTATTATGAGAAGAACGCCTTACACCACATCTGTTATTATATTGCTCGTCCTATGTCTGATTGTACTAATGACCACATGTTCAAAAATTGCCTAAATTACATCCAGTTTGGGCAAAATTGTAAAACCAGTCATGAACGTAATGACGAGTTCATCATTGAAAATAGAGTCTAAAAAAATAGATTCTTAGGCCTTCCCCATGGCTTTCATCAAGCAGATAAATTTCACTTTATTGATCAGGCAAGAACACAATCCGAACAGATTGTGCTAAACGTCGTTATTCCCACAGGTATAATTACAAAAAAGCCCTAGAGCGGGGAACTCTAGGGTCTTAGCCATATATTAACCTATTTTATGAAAAGTATTTGTATCAATAACGTCTTAGTTTTCTATTTATTTTGTACAACATAGAAATTTCTTAAATTTTCTTTTTTTCGCACAAAGGTTCGATTCAATCATTTACCTTATAGAGGTTGGGCTAAACCAATCAATAATCCCTCTACTCCTCTTAGATAACAAAGGCGATAAGCATTTTCGTATTGTACCACCTCCCCTACGAGGACAGCGCCGTGATTGCCAATTAGCCTCCGCAGTACATCATCTAGATCTTCAACGGTAAACATTGCCCGCAAATAGCCCAAGGCATTGACCGGAGCATTTCTGTGATCTGCAATTATCGCAGGATCAATAAATCTTGAAAGTTCCAATCGGCTATGTCCATCTGGTGTCACCATCATGGCGATCTCGACATGCTGCGCACCAAGACCAGTCACTCTACCTGCCCATTCACCTTCAATCTGTGCTCTCCCTTCCAGATATAAACCAAGTTCTGAAAAAAACGAAATCGCGTTGTCCAACGACTCCACCACGATACCCATATTATCCATTCGAAGTAACTTACTCTTTTCCATAATACATCATTATTTACAAGGAGTTATAATCCCTATTAAAGATACAAAGGAAAATTTTAAAGCTACCATCGCGCCCAGTCTTTAGAATTTATAACTCAGACCCGCTTTTACCATAAAAGGTGTTCCAGGAGTGAAATGCAATTCAGAAACGGACTGCTGTTCATTTCTTAATCGAGTTTCGGTCTCAAACTGCGCTTCATTCCACTTGGTGTCAAATAAGTTTTGGATCTGCACCAAAAAATTCCATTTTCCCAGGCCATAGTTTAGCAGGAGGTCATTGACAAAATAACCTTTAGCACGTACCGAATTATCTTCTATCGCTGGTTTTGTATTCATATAACGATAGCGCAAATTAGCCGAAATGCCAAGCGGTAACTTCACAGATACCCCTCCTGTACTTGTTAAGGAAGGCACCAGCGGGATATAGTTTTCAACTTTAGGTTCGTCAATCGCCCGCGCGTAAGCATAATTTATGTCGCCGTCAAAATATAACCAAGGGGTAGCTTGATAGCGTAAACTCAAATCTGCCCCCAGACGTTTCGTTTTCCCTGAAGGCTCTACGACAGCTTCATCCCCAACATACACAAATTCTTGCTGAAGGTACAACCCCCATAAAGCAGGCTGAATAAAGAGGTTATCAGTTGGCTTCCAGATCAAGCCAAGATCTGCACCATAGGAAATGGGCATAATATCTTTTCCATGTTGTTCCATCACCACGCGGATATCATTGGAATGAAATCCCATACCCGTTTTCAAATATAATTGTGCGCGATGACTGAACGTATATCCAAAATTAAGCTTTGGACTAATCCTTGTCGCGGAAGCCTCTTGTCCGGCGGGGTCACTTTTCAGCTTATCATGCAAGTTGAAAATCAAATGATCGACACGTATTGCAGGATTAATAGTCCATTTACCAATACGCCAATCCAGATTGCTATAGGCATGCAGATTCATTTCTACGCCCGAAATATGCGAAAGCCGATCCAATAATTCGTCGCGCTGATAAACATGGTTCAGTTGAAGATCTTTGATATCGTCCACTCGGAGTCCAAAACCCGATGTCCAAGAAAGCTGACTATGATCAAACTGAAATTGGCGATTGTATTTGTTTTCAATCCCGTACAGGTATCGATCATCAACCTGTTCTATCTCATCGCCATGAATGGGATCTTTCAGAAAAAAAGTGAAATCGGAAAACAACTGAAATTTATAGCGCGACAAGTAAACATTGCTTTCCCAGCTTTCCTGATCACTGATCAGCGCACGGTATTGCATCGCCAAATTCATGCGGGATGTATTTCCGCCTTCAGTAGAATCGATCGACCCCCAACGGCTAATCAGTCCCTGCCGAACGGCCCGCTCCGGAATCTGACCCGATGCATTCCAACCCGAGCTGAATATGGACCCCTGGAGATTGATATAATGTTTCTCATCGATCCACTGATTATACTTCGCAAATAGATTGACACGACTAAAATTTTGCTTGATGTCAAAAGGACCGTTCGAATAATTGAACTCACCTGCAGCATAGGCATACTTATTCTGCTCATGGTTATTCACCAGATTAAGCATGGCTACCGTACGCCAGGAGTCAAAAGAACCCCCTTCAACCTTAAAAAGATTATGATCCAAATGATCCAAGGTTGTAAAATTAACATAACCCGATGTATTCAGATCACCTTTGTCTGCATAATAGGCCCCCTTGCCAAAATCAATATCTTTAACCGTTTCTGGAATAATAAAATGAAGATCTGCGTATCCTTGACCGTGCGCATGAGAGACCATATTAACTGGGATACCATCTGCAGTAATGGCAATATCTGTACCATGGTCATTATCAAATCCACGCAAAAATATCTGCTCAGCCTTTCCACCGCCGGCATGCTGTGCTATAAAGAGCCCAGGAACTTTCCGTAATAGATCTTGCGCCGAATTAACAGGAATCTTACTTAAATCAACTTTGCTCAATGTTTTACTGCTATTGAATGCATCCACCTGAATTTGACTCAACTGCACTTCGTTTTTTTGCATCTCGATTTCAATGGGAGACTTTGCTTCTTTTAGGATGTACATCTGATCGAGATAGCCTATCCGGCTCAACAGTAAGGTGTCCGGAAATGTTCCCGGCTGTACGGAAAAAGCACCATTCAATGCGGTATGACTATGCTTTATTCCACGTTGGTAGCGTATATTGACTTCTTCTAATTGCTATTTACTATCCTTATCTTTCACAGTTCCCTGAATCACATGTTGCTGTGCATAACTGTCGGTCGCAGCCAGTAAGCCTATAAAAAAGGTAATTTGACGTTTGTTCATATTTTGACGTTTGTTCATAATTTTAAAAAAATTACCATCCCAGAAATAACATCCCCGCACCGCAAATTGACAGGACTGCACCACTAATGGCGTGTACATATCGATCCAGTTTTTCGGTATCGAGCAAATTATAGCCATAAATTCCCAACAAGACCATTCCGACCATGGTTACCACTGTCGTAATGGTAAAAGTGCTAATCAGCGTAATCACCTCCGTCATTGAGCGGTGTGCACCTGAAAAAAATAAAAGAGGTATCAATGGTTCCGATGGTCCCATGACGAAAATTGCAAATAATACCAAAGGCGTTACCTTTGTCTTTTGATGATGGTGATGATGCCCTGATGCACTTTTCCCATGGGTATGTTCATGCACATAAACTTCATCACCCATCACATCAAAATGCTTATGGTAATGCTTCTTTGACATTTTCCAGATCCCGTAAATCAAATATCCAAGTCCAAAAATAAATAGTGCCCAACTTGAAACATTGCCACGCACGTCCTGTAACCAGCTGATTTTATTGAGTTGCCATCCAAGATAAACGCCAATAATCCCCAGTATGACCGAACTGAAAACATGTCCGAGTCCACATATAATTGTCCATAATATAGTTTTTCCCAACGACCATTTTTTCGATTTGGACAATACAATAAAGGGCAGATAATGGTCTGGCCCCGATGCAGTATGAAAAAAACTGATCGTAATAGCTGTAATAGCTAATGCATAAAGTGTTGTGTTCATATAAATGATTTAATAGCAAAGCAGATGATAAACTGCTTCCTTCAAGCAATGATTTGTTACATAGGTTATATAGTCGTGTATTGACTCAACCCATGATATTCACCAAAAGAAAAAGGGGATTAACCGAAAATTTTAAAGGAATGGTATAGGATACACTTGTCTGGCAGACTGTTAGACAAATATTTATTTTGGAGTTCATAAAAACTATGCCACGACTTCTTATCCGTAAATAGCAAGAAAATAGGCAGAATCAGTCCCAAGGCACAGAGCCGAACGGCATATGCTAAATGTTGATCATAACTCAATTCGAATGAGCATTCTTCGATCGATCCGAGATAAAAATCGAAATGGGATTGTGATGAAGCTATTGACGGTTTTGACGCGTTTTTATAGGCAGCATGTGAAAAGACATCCTTGTTTATTTTACCTGTAATAAACATACAGAAAAAAACAATGGGCAATAACATTAAAAGATGTCTTATATACCTATACATAGCATGTCACATCCTTATGGGATTGATGGATCAAATTTATTATAAGTTTGACCTTGTAGAGTAGCACAAATCTTGAATTTTATAGCCTTTTTATAACCTAGCAAAAAAAACAGGCAGCTAAATAAACAAGACAAAAACTTTATTTAAATCAATAAATAGGCGATATAAGATAAAAAACAAGATTTATATGTATAAATCAACAGACTTAAATTAGCACAAATCACGTTTTTTATATTCTAACCTATTATTCATTCATTTTGTGGCTATCGGCCATAAATAAACAAGAATTCAACCAATCATATCAATGAGCTATACTGGAAAGATCGTTGTGGTATTGCATTTACCTTAGCCACCATAGGCGGCAGATGGAAAATCAACTTTCTTTCCTATCTGCTAAATGAAGGTAAACTCCGCTATAGTGAGTTGCGGAAAAAGCTCGTAGGCATATCAGAGCGTATGCTGATTGCTAAATTAAAGGAACTTGAGCAGGACAATCTGATCACTCGAATAGTATATCAGCAAGTCCCGCCAAAGGTAGAATATGAATTAACTGCGCTCGGCCGTTCGCTCGAGGAAATATTAACACTAATGGATAAATGGGGAGAAGATAATCTCCCCGAATCAATGCTTTGATAATGCATAGAGTGCAAATGTGCCTAACCAATGTGACCCCATATAATCATCCTTGGTGGTAATATTGGGCAAAGAGTATTTTAAATGTTTATTCGCCAAATTATGCAAGTAACTTAACTCAGGCAGCGCTTTTGCGATACCGTTTAAACAGTTTGCGCGACTAAAATTAAGTCCATCCAGATGGACCAAATGTCCGTCCGTTCGATCTTTCACGATACCTGGTTCTAAATTGAAATCGGGATTAAACAGATCTGGCATAAAATCCTTTAACCATTTACGGTAATCCTCCTGTTGCAGCACCAAACTCATACAGAGGGCTTCTTCAAGACAAGGAGAAAGAAAGTCGCTTCCACTTGGCTCAAAAGAAATGTTGCAGTTCTTATCCTGACTATATAAACGAGAAGCATTCGTCATTAATGATTTTTCAAACGTCACATTTCCCGTACTTCTTGCATAGTCCAGAGACAGAGAAAGGCCAAATGCCGAATTATCGTGATATCCTGTCCTAATCGGATAGACTAATTTGGGCAGATATTCTTGATAAGATTTTACAACGTGTTTTACCAAGGGCTCAAGATTCGAAGCCCAGCGTTTTGCATCTGTGTCGTCCCAAGTTAATAATTCCTTCTGCAGCTGCAACAACCAAGCCCAACCATACGTGCGCTCAAAGTTCTTATTGTTCTTATCTTGAAAGAAATCTAATTCAACGGCCACATTTTCCGCCGTAATATTTCGGTTCAATTGGCGCCGAATTTCACCCGAACTGTCCAAATTTGGAAATTCCTTCAAAATATGTACAATTGACCAATACCCGTGTACAGATGAATGCCAGTCAAAACAACCGTAAAAAATTGGATGCAATGTGCGCGGTGCTTTTAGATCACTATCACTACCGAGTACCTGCCCCAACTTATTGGGATATTCCACTTCGATGCAATGCAATGGCAAACTGAGCAAATGCTTGGCTTGGATGCTATCCAAGGTCAAAGGCTGGTCATTTGAACTCGTATTTACTTTGATTTCCGAATTATTTTGACATGCAGCAAAAGCAACGGATAGGCAAATAATCCCTAATATTTTTTTCATAAACCTCTATTTTATATATTACTATACAATACTTAATAAAGTAATTGTTCTACCAATTTAGGAACAGCTATTGTCGCCGACTCCTCAAAACACTGTATATTACGTAAAGCCCTGTCACTAGGTATTTTTTTGTCAATTAAAAACGTTTGACAGTGACTAGGCGCAAATCCTTTAAGTCCTGCAGCAGGATAGACCTGTAGGGAGGTTCCAATAATAATCAAAATATCGGCATTCGAAACCAAGCTTATGGCCTCCTCAATGGCTGGCACAGCTTCTCCAAACCAGACTATATTTGGCCTCAGCTGACTACCTTTCTCGCAAAGATCGCCCATCTTAATCTCATCACCGACAATGGGATACACCAAGCGATCATCGATAGACGACTTAGCCTGATCCAAGCGGCCATGCAAATGAACAATATGAGATGATCCCGCCTGTTCATGCAGCAGATCTACATTCTGCGTTACAATACTCACGCGGTACGCTGATTCTAATCTTGCCAGCGCATAATGAGCTGCATTTGCCTGTGCCACCAAAGCTGCTTTCCGTCTCAGATTATAAAACTCCTGGACTAAGGCTGGGTTTTTGTGCCAACCTTCAATTGAAGCAACTTCCATGACGTCATGTCCTTCCCACAATCCATTGGCATCCCTAAATGTAGGTATACCACTTTCAGCCGAAATACCGGCCCCCGTCAATACAACAATATTTTTCTTTTTCATCTTAAGTCTGTTTGTTACTCCATACTATAGTTAAGATTGACTTTTTATATGACTTTCATCATGTCTGTAGATCTGGATCATTCATTTATCAACAAGGATGCATAGTTATCCGGCAGCTCAAGTCGGATAGAATCTTTACTCAAGGCAGCCTTTCGGTTCATATCATCAAAAGAACGTTGGTAATACACAAAAGCGCTATTTGGAATATGCAGTTCACTGGCTTTCTGCACATTGAACTCATAACGATTATTTTTCAGTCTGACATGCTGATAAATTCGGTAAGTAACAACTTGAATCTGCACTTTATCAAATTTTGGAATGACTTTTAAATCTGCCGGTTCATGAAAGTATTTATCGTTGAAATACATAAATTCATTCGACTCAGCGAGTGTTGTTATCTTTAACTTTCCGTCAACAACTTCATTCACTAACGAATCTGCCCGCAACCGCTCGGATTTACTTCCGTCACCGGAAGAACAGCAAATACAAAGAAAAACAATAATTGGGATCAAAACAGTTTTGATTAGATTCATAGGCCTAAGTTATAATAAAAAATGCTTCCTTGCCACAATTCAGGAGAAAATGCATCGAATACCCCCGAAATTGATCAGAATGGTTTACATCACCCATAAAAAAGCCCAGGATATTTTGTTATCCTAGGCTTCTTTTCAATGCTAAGCGCAATCCAACCTCTTAAAGGTTATTTTCGATAGCACCCACTTTCTCGCGATATAGTTGTATTGGCCCATCCAACAACACAGCGATAACGGTCATATTTTTATCCAAGCGCTCCACTGGTGCCTGAATGTAAATAATACCCGGGATGCTACTCCAATAGAGCTTATTGAAAACCTCATGGTTTATCATGGAACCGTCACCGACCACCCGGATCCTAGCGACTCCATTTTTAACACCTTTTAATGCAATTGGGCCAGTAGGTTTTCCCTCAACAAATAGATACAAGGTCTGGCGATCTTTGGAAAGTGCACTTAATCCTTCATAATGTCCTTCCGGCAAGCCTTTTCCGGTCTCATAAAGTGCTTCGGCATGATCCTTAATCCACTTTAATACCGTCGGATTAGTCGCATTACTACTCGGCAATTTCGTATCTAAGCCATCCACAGTTAACCCGGAATTATCAAAAATATTTTTTCCTGCATGCAGTGTTGACGCGATCTGACCTAAAGCACGATCTGTCAACTTATTATCCAGCACAGATTTCAACGTAACTTCAGTCTCCTGAGGCGCAGTCCAACGAAGCGCTTCCGCAAAGTTCAGTGCAATAACGGTAACATCCTGATCAAAGTTTACTTTCGTCAAGTCTACTCGAACGGTTTCATTTTCAGATTTAACACTTACTTTCGCGGATGCATCACCGACAACTGAAATGCTTTTAATGGCCGAATGATTGACTAAACCTTTGAGTTGCAATTCGGGTTTCTTTTCATACACATACAGATAAAGTGTTTTTCCGTCTTTTGATAAAGCAGATTTCCCACCGTAGTTCGCAAAAGGAATACCGGCTCTTGTACCATAGATCGCAGCCGCATGCTTATTCGTCCATCGCCCCAGCTGTTTTAAAATATTTAATTGCTCCTCAGGGATCGTACCGTCTGCTTTTGGACCAATATCCAATAATAAGTTTCCACCCATAGAAATACAATCGACCAACGTTCGGATGATCATATTGGGTGATTTGTACTTTTTATCAAAGGGTTGATAGCCCCAAGAATCATTCATCGTGTAACAGAGTTCCCAAAATTTAGCATCAGGGCGCGTGACCGGAATCCCTTGCTCAGGTGTATCATAATCTCCATGATGATTCAATCGCGAGTTTATAATAATATTCGGATTATATTTCCGCAAAAGATTTAAGGTCTCTTTGGCTTTCCACTCCTCGGCACTATGCTCCCAATCCCCATCAAACCAAAGTAATTCCGGCTTATATTGTTCGGATAGCTCGGTCAATTGCTTTTGGTAATATTTCACATAATTATCCCAGCGCGCAGGCTCGCCTTTCAATTCATAACGCTTTCTATTGCGCGTAAAAACATCATAATATGGGTGGCTCCAATCGGGTAACGAATAATACAGTCCAGTGTGCAAGCCCTCTTCTTGTATTGCTTTCACAAACGGTGTAATTACATCCTGTTTTGCAGCCGCGTCTTGTAATGTAGTGATCGCTTTATCAGCCTTCGTATTCCACATCGAGATTCCGTCATGGTGTTTGGTCGTAATCACCGTGTATTTCGCACCAGCTTCTTTAATCAATTTGGCCCATTCCTTGGGTTTATAATCCTTGGCTGTAAACCCATTAAGCTGTTTGATATAATTGTCGTGGTTAATATAATTATTGAAGAATGACCAAGATTCTGAGATTCCATCTACAGAGTAAATACCCCAGTGAATAAAAATACCCAATTTGGCATCTTCAAACCAATCCATTTTTTGCGTTGATACATTGTTCTGAGCTGAAACGTTTAAGCACGCAGACGCCAAAAGAACAAAAAGAGAAATCTTTCGAAACTTCATAAGCTATTTTATCGATTACATAACGAGTTTAAGCCGGCAAAATACACATAAATCAGCAAATTCCAATTGTGTAAGGGATAAATTACGTTGGAGAGCGGTTGAAATCTAACATTATATTTTTCTCGAGCTCAAACTTAACACATGCAGGGAATATTCTTATAACTTAGACGGATCCAATAGGGACTTTATAGGGACCTCATTCGGACTTCATTCGAATAAAACCGTGTAAAGTCCCTTTTTAATACCTATTAAATCGGTTGTGAGTACCTATTAAATTTGATGCTTATAGCGCTATGCCCTATCGTTGAATTTATCGAGGGTGTAACGGTACAAAAATCTTCCATTTCGAGCATCAAAATATGAACTAGTCTCGATCATTTTTATCCATTTGTGTGTGCTTACAAAAACTTCATGTATATTTGGCAGGTATGATCGAATTATATACAGATGGGGCTTCAAGTGGAAATCCGGGCCCTGGGGGCTATGGAACAATCTTAAGAACCATTTATACAGGCGATAATGAGGCCTTTAAAGGCAAACTTATCGAAAAAGAGTTTTCGGGCGGTTACCGCAAAACAACTAACAACAGGATGGAATTGATGGCTGTGATCGTTGGTCTCGAGGCGCTGAAAAACCTGCAACAACAAGTTACCGTATATTCTGATTCCAAATATGTCATTGATGCCATCGATAAGAAATGGGTATATGGTTGGATACAAAAAGGTTTTGCGGGAAAGAAGAATAAAGATCTTTGGTTGCGTTTAATGAGTGCCTATAAGCTTCATAACGTACGCCTTGTGTGGGTAAAAGGTCACGCTGGGCATCCGTTAAATGAGCGTTGTGATCGCTTAGCTGTAGCGGCCTCCAAAGATAAGGCAAATTGGAAAATCGATAGTGTTTTTGAGATTGAAGAAGGCAAATAAAAACGGGGCATTGTACAATGCCCCGTTTTTATTATTCCAATGCGATTATTCGCCGCTTTCTTTAGCTGCCAAGTATCTTTCAGCTTCCAAGGCTGCCATACAACCTGTACCTGCAGCAGTGATTGCCTGACGGAAGATATTATCCTGAACATCACCACAAGCAAAAACACCCGGTATGTTTGTAGCAGTACTATCTGGTTTTGTGATTAAATAGCCTGTTTCATCCATATCCAGTACACCTGTGAAAAGCTCGGTATTAGGCTTATGCCCAATAGCAACGAAGAAACCTGTTACTTCTAGATCTTTTTCAGACTGGTCTTTATTGTTAATAACACGTATTCCGGTCACCACTTGACCATCTCCTAAAACCTCTTTTGCCTCAGAATTGTAATGAACTTCAATATTTGGCGTATTCATCACACGGTGCACCATTGCTTTTGAAGCACGGAACTCATCCCGACGAACCAACATATGTACCTTTGAGCATAATTTTGCGAGGTATGTAGCTTCCTCTGCCGCTGTATCCCCAGCGCCAACAATAGCAACTTCTTGGTTTTTAAAGAAAAACCCATCACATACAGCACATGCTGAAACACCAAAACCGTTGTATTTTTGTTCAGATTCCAAGCCTAACCATTTTGCTGTAGCTCCTGTTGCAATAATCACAGTATCTGCGGTTACTTGTACTGTTCCATCGATCTCAACACGGTGTACCTCACCAGTAAAATCTACTTTAGTCACATATCCAAAACGCACTGAAGTTCCGAAGCGTTCAGCTTGCTCACGCAAATCTTCCATCATCACCGGTCCGGTAATACCTTTTGGATAACCAGGAAAATTGTCCACCTCAGTAGTTTGTGTCAATTGTCCTCCTGGAACAATACCGGTATAAACCACTGGTTTCATATCCGCACGTGCAGCATAAATTGCTGCAGTATAACCTGCTGGCCCCGAACCAATAATCAAACACTGTACATGCTCCACTTCTTGTTTGAATTCCATAATCCTTTTTCTAAGCTATTAATTAACGTTATTTTTTAAATTTATCTTGCAATCCTTTCAACATATCTAAAGAAATGTTCTGCGGCGCTTCTTCTTTTTGCTGATTGAATTCCTTTTTCGCAAGTTTTTTATCTTCTACAGAATGTGTGGCTGCTGCTTTTGCTTTTTGCTCACTCTTTTCCTTTTTATACCGATTCCAGATATTTTCTAAGACCTTCTTGGTATACAATGGAAAATCACCATTCTGCATCCAAGCATAGTAACTAGGCTCCTGCTCAAATACTTCGATAATAGGTTTTCCTTTATGTTTACCAAAATTGATCGTTTCCAATCCTTCCGCATTATATACAAGACGTCCGGCAAAATCCACTGGCTTGCTTAGATTGGTAAATGCATGAAGAGCTTCGACATCGTTCACTACTGGATAAGAGACTACACCATGTTTATCTTCAAATGCTGCCCCCTCATATTTCGTCAACTGTGCTTTCAATACTTCATATGTTGCGCGAACATCAGCTTCAGCCGTATGTGCATTTTCAAGATTTTCATTGCAGTAAAACTTGTATGCCGCTTTCAAGGTTCGTTGTTCCATTTGATGGAAAATGTTTTGAACATCTACAAATGCCCTTCCCTCCAATGAAAAATCAACGCCCGCCCGCAAAAACTCTTCCATAAGCATAGGGACATCGAATTTATTGGAATTATATCCCGCCAGATCTCCATTCTCAATAAAAGCCGCAAGCTCCACTGCTATTGCTTTAAAATTAGGAGCATCCTTCACATCTTCATCATAAATACCATGAAAAAAAGAGGATTCTGCGGGAATAGGTATTTCTGGATTGATCTTCTTTGTATAGACTGTTTCTTCACCATTGGGCATCACTTTCAAAAATGATACTTCGACAATACGATCGGTCGCCACATTAACACCTGTAGTTTCCAAATCGAAAAATACCAATGGTCTTTTTAATTTTAATTCCATGCTGGATAATACGCTTTTTTATCAAAAACCAAAAATACAAAGTAGTATTCGATTTTTGTAGTCTAAGAAATTTAATTTACAACCGCTTGATGAACTGATTCAGCTTGACTGATTTTACCAACAACAACTTTCACCATTGCATCAAAGTCCAGGTATTTATTGGCAAGGTCCCGCACCTTCTCTGGCGACATGTTTCGGATCTGTTCCATATAATAGGAATAATACGCTAATGTCATCCCATTTAACAAAACACTTTTAAACTTGTCCGCATGCGAAAAGATACTTTCCAATGAACCCAACATAGAACCTTCCATATAGGTTTTAACGAGATTCACCTCTTCCTCGGAGGCCAATGTTGTTTTCAACAAATTGATCTCCTTTTCTATTTCTGTCAAGGTTGCATGCGTTACGTCTACCCCGACTTCAGTTACAATGGTCATAAAACCAGTATGCTTCAAGGTTGCGACAGCCGAACCAATACTATAGGTATACCCTTTTTCTTCACGAATATTTCGCATCAGACGGGAACCAAAAAAACCACCCAACAAAGTATTGACAAACTGTAGTGCAGGATAATCAGGATGTGTCCTTCCAATCGTCTGGCAACCTAAACGAATGGCTGACTGCAATGCATTTTCTTTTTCCTCGTAAACCAGATCATTAGATCCTTGCGCCAAAACAGGCCCATTCAAAGAAGAGTCAATAGCAGCTCCCTTCCAATCTACGCCAAAAATTTGTTCCAGTTCTTGCAATAGCTCATCCGAAACATTACCTGAAACAATTAAGGTGCAGTTACTAGGAACAATTTCCTGTTGGTACAATTCGATCAACTGCGCACGTGTAATCGCATCATAATCTTCCAGTTTTGGTGTACGTCCGTAACGATTATTCTTACCAAAGATCAAGTTATAGAATTTACGTCGCGCCAGATAATCATTTTTCTGAATAGAAACTTGAAACTTTTGCTTGTTATTACGTAAATAAGTATCCAATTCCTGTTGTGGAATCGATGCTTCCGTCAGAATATCTTTTACAAGCGGCAAGAGCACTTGACTATGTCTATTCAATGTATAAAGCGACAAAGAAGTTACGTCAAAAGAGTATTCAGGAACGAGAAATGCACCATAGAAATCTACTTTATCTGCGATCTCTGCACTGGACATGGTATTTGTTCCCTCTTTAAGTAAGGCGCTTAAAGCACTATTTAACAACGGGTTTTCAATCTGCCCGTCAAGATAGGTATTCTCAAAGATCCATTCTATTCGCACAAGCTCTTGCTCGGGCGACTGGAAAACATAGACAGGCAATCCGTTTGCAAACTGCTTCTTGATTGGCTCTTTCAAACTTATATTTCCAATTTCACGGAACTCAGGTGCTTTGGTTCTATCCAACATGTACAGCCTCCTCTTCTTTTGATTTATACATTAATATAGAAGCATTCTCCGGTCTAAAAATAGCCTGAGCTTGCTGTTGAACTTCCTCAGCACTCACCGACAAATATTTTGAGACCTCCGTGTTAATGCCATCTGCATCACCCAATAACTCATGGAAAGCCAAGTTCATGGCTTTATCCAAAATAGATAGTTCCGCGAACACATTTGTCGATTCGATCTTATTCTTTACTTTTTCCAATTCAGCTGCAGGTACCAACTCGGATTTTATGACCTCCAATTCGGCCCAGACTGCACGTTCAGCTTCTTCTAACGAGATACCTTCCGATGGTTTTCCTTCAATGACAAAGAGGTTATTGTCGATACTTCCCATTACATAGGCGTTTATTTCACTAAATAACTGCCCCTCTTTTACCAATCGACGATACAAACGTGAGGAAGATCCTCTTGATAAAATATCCGATAAAAGATCCATTGCGAAATACCCTTCTTCCAATCTTGCGGGGCCATGAAATGCCATGTAAAGTGCATCTAAAGGCACTTCTGCCCAAGTAGTCTCACGCCTTATCTCCTCTTGCGCCGGCTCTTTAGGCAATTGACGATTGTATTTTTCGCCAGCCTCAATATCGCCAAACCACTTTTGGGTCAAAGCCTTTACTTCTTCAAAATGTACATCTCCCGAAACAACCATAATTGCACTCTGTGGATTATAATGTAATTTGAAGAAAGCTTTTACATCTTCCATGGTAGCCTCTTCAATATGGCTTAACTCTTTTCCGATAGTCGCCCAGCGATAAGGATGTACCTGATAAGCTAATGGCCGCAATTTTAACCATGCATCGCCATAAGGTTGATTCAAATAACGCTGTTTGAACTCTTCACTCACAACATTTCGTTGCACCTCAAGGCTCTGTGCTGAAAAAGCCAGACTTAACATCCGGTCGGACTCAAGCCATAATGCTGTTTCGAGATTTGAAGAAGGCAAGGTAATGTAGTAATTTGTGATGTCGTTGCTTGTGAATGCATTATTTTCACCACCTACTTTTTGCAATTCGGTATCGAAGTTCGGAATATTGATACTACCACCAAACATCAGGTGTTCAAATAAGTGTGCAAATCCGGTCTGTTCCGGAGACTCATCCCTTGCGCCCACATCATACAAGATATTGACACAAGCCATGGCCGTATTATGATCCTCGTGTACCAATACACGCAGGCCGTTTTCTAACGTAAATTTTTGATAAGAAACCATCTGATTTTTCTTCGATGTTTTTTAAATCCAGTTTATACCTTTTCGTAGTAAAGCTAAGGTTTTGGCTTCTTCTGAGCCTTCTTCAGGACGATAATCGTACACCCAATTGGCCTGGGCAGGTAGACTCATCAGGATCGACTCAATTCGACCATTCGTTTCAAGTCCAAATTTAGTCCCGGAGTCCCATACCAAGTTAAATTCGACGTAGCGTCCGCGGCGGATTAATTGCCAATTTTTTTGTTGATCAGTAAAGGCTTTATGTCGATTTTTCTCGACCAAAGCGGTGTAGGTTGGTGCAAACGTACGGCCAAGATCACACGAAAAAGCAAAAATATCTTCCATGCTCATCCCCGTTTTTTCAGTATTCAACTTATCGTAAAATACACCTCCTATTCCCCGTGTTTCCTGACGGTGTCTGATATAAAAATAATCATCCGCCCAATTTTTAAATTTTTCATAGAATGTTGCATCATGTCGATCACATACATCTTTCAGCTGCTGATGAAAATAGCTGGCATCCTCTTCGTCGACATAATGCGGCGTTAAATCGATTCCACCACCAAACCAACGAATCTGATCGTTTAGCTCAAAATAGCGGATATTCATGTGTATAATAGGGACTAAGGGATTATTTGGATGAATGACGATGGATACTCCTGTCGCAAAGAAATCATCTTCCTCTACAGCAAATGATTTTTTAATCGCTTCGGGTAATTTGCCATAGACAGACGAAAAGTTAACACCTCCCTTTTCCAAAATTTGACCATTCTGAATGATCCTGGTACGACCTCCGCCACCACCTTCACGTTCCCACAATTCTTCTTCAAAGCGCGCCGATCCATCTAATTTCTCCAACGCCTGACATATTTCGTCCTGAATTTCTTTATAAGCTAAAGCAATCGCTTCTTTTGTTATCATCTACTCTATTGCTACTTTATTATGTTAATTTTTCGCTTAATGCTTGAATAATTTTAGATGCAGGAAGGTGTTCATACAAAATTTGGTGCACGGCATCGCATATAGGTAATTCCACTGCATATTTTTTTGCATATTCCTGAATACATGCCGAAGCGTAATACCCTTCAGCCACCATATTCATTTCCAATTGAGCAGATTGTACACTGTACCCCTTTCCAATCATATTTCCAAAGGTTCTATTTCGGCTGAATTGGGAATAGGCTGTCACCAAAAGATCCCCTAAGTAAGCCGAAGTATTCACATCCCTGGAAGTATCACCGTCCACTTTACCTACAAAACGACGCATTTCGCGAATTGCATTGGATACCAACACCGCTTGAAAATTATCACCATAACCTAAGCCATGGCAGATACCTCCCGCCAAAGCATATATATTTTTCAATACTGCACCAAATTCTATCCCTAGGACATCTTCCGAAAGAATCGTCTTAATGACCCTTGACGATAAAAAGGAAGCAACCAATGCTGCACTATCTAGGTTTTTACAGCCGAAAGTTAAATAAGACAATTTGCCTAAAGCAACTTCCTCCGCATGACATGGGCCACCAACCACACAGATCTGTTCAATATCTACCTCATATCGTTGCTCCAAAAACTCACCGATAATCAAATTATCTTTGGGAATAATCCCCTTAATGGCCGAAACGACAATTTTATTTCTAAAATCTTCCTTCGTAACATTTGCCAGAGCATCCTTCAAATAAGCCGCAGGCGTATTTAAAATGACAATGTCCGAATTCGTAATTACATTTTTTGCATCGGTATCAATCGTCGTAATACTAAGATCAACCGAAACACTGCTCAGGTAAGTCGGATTGTGTTTGAATTTTTCAATATATTCTGCATCTTCTTCCTTTCTTACCCACCAAAAAATATGCTTTTCTTGGTCATTTTCACATAGCATCTTGATCATAGCGGTAGCCCAACTTCCGCTACCAATTATACCAATCTTTTTCCCCTGCATGTCTTTAATTTGTTTTCGATAGCAAATATACTTATTTACTCATTAGATATACGATTCATGCGGTGAGATATGATACTTTCGTTACTTTCTTAAGCAAATAAACGTTGCCAAAAGCCTATTTCCAAACCAACATAATAGTCTTTATCTTCGAATTTTATGGGGTAAATAGTAATAAAATCATGCTGCTCTGGATTACCTCTTCCTGAAATTAAATCAAATTCATGGCGGTGAAAAGGACAGATTACTTTTCCACGTTCACACCAGCCATTTTTCAGTGGTGCTCCAGCATGTGGGCATTTTCGGGAGAACGCATAGAGTTGATCTTCAAACCAGGTTATGCAAATAATTTTCCCACCGAATTTATGTTCGCTGATGCCCTGATTTTTCAGAAATTCGGCATGTTCAATTTTGTACCAATGAACCATTCGACAAGATAGCTAAAAATTACAGTGAATTTTCTATCTTTGTGCAATTTCAAAAATTTGCACTATATATGGCTTTACAATGCGGTATCGTAGGTTTACCAAACGTCGGTAAATCAACATTATTTAACTGTTTGTCGAACGCGAAAGCGCAAGCGGCTAACTTTCCATTTTGTACAATTGAACCAAATGTTGGGGTAATTACCGTACCGGATGCCCGTCTCAATAAATTAGCTGAATTAGTCAACCCACAACGCGTTGTTCCAAATACAATCGAGATCGTCGACATCGCAGGTCTTGTAAAAGGAGCTTCAAAAGGTGAAGGCTTAGGCAACCAATTCTTAGGAAATATTCGTACAACCAATGCTATTATTCACGTTTTAAGATGTTTTGACGACGGAAACGTGATCCACGTTGATGGTTCGGTAGACCCGATCAGAGATAAAGAAATCATTGACACCGAATTACAGCTTAAGGATTTGGATACCGTTGTAAAACGTATCCAAAAGGTTGAAAAAATGGCTAAAACAGGCGGTGACAAAGACGCAAAAAGAACATTTGACATCCTGTCAATCGTTAAAGATCATCTTGAGGCTGGCAAATCTGCACGGACTGCAGCGATTGAAGCTGAAGATTTTGAGTTTATTCAGGATTTAGCATTATTGACCGCTAAACCTGTACTTTATGTGTGTAATGTAGATGAAGGCTCCGTCAACACAGGAAACGCTTATGTAGAACGTGTTAAGGAAGCCGTAAAGGACGAAAAAGCCGAAGTATTGATTATTTCTGCTCAGATCGAATCCGAAATTGCACAACTGGAAAGCTACGAAGAACGCAAAATGTTCTTAGATGACCTTGGGCTTGAAGAATCTGGCGTTCATAAACTGATCCGCGCGGCATATTCACTTTTAAATCTAGCAACTTATTTTACCGCTGGTGTACAAGAAGTCCGCGCTTGGACGATTGAGAATGGATTTACAGCACCTCAGGCTGCAGGTGTAATTCACACAGATTTCGAAAAAGGATTTATCCGCGCTGAAGTAATTAAGTATGACGATTTCGTCACGCTTGGCTCCGAAAATGCAGTAAAAGAAGCCGGAAAATTATCAGTGGAAGGGAAAACATATATTGTCCAAGATGGCGATATCATGCACTTCCGTTTTAACGTATAAGCACCCCGCCTGTTCAAACAGGTAAGCATAAAAAGAGGCGGACACTTTTGAAGTGTTCGCCTCTTTTTATGCTTTATCATCTCCTTTTTTATTGTCAAAACTATGCCCCACCTAGCGGACGGGCTATTACTAAATTCGCCTTGTAAGCACAGTGAGTCCACCATGAGTCCACGTTGAGTCCACCTTTTTACAGTACAGTCACTGTGCTCTCACCGTAGTCGAACTCAGCTCACAGGGCGAAGTAAATAGCGCATTGTTGTCAAGCAGACCTATAGAAGCCTCCACTAAAACACTTTTACATTAAGCTAGGGATACAAGGCTTGCTATTTAACAAAATAGCGATGCTCAATCACCTCTACTTTTTTGATATCCTTATCTTCTAATACTTTCTTAACATCACAATGGCCGGTCACGCCACGATAGATCAAAGCTCCACCAAGGGTTAGTCCAGACAATCCAGTAAGTGGAGATTTAAACAGTTTTTTAACACCCAAACCCAATATGAATCCGCCGGCAATCACCGACAGAACACGCTCAGAGGTGCCAATATTTTCTTCGATACAATCGTCTTCGATCTTTGTTTTTATCTTATCAAATGCAAAGTTTAGTAGGTTACTCATAATTATCTCTATTTTATTTATCGTACATGTTATAAACAAATGGTGCCCTAAAAAAGTTTAGGAATAGAATAATAGTTTTTTATGTTGTTTCTCCGACGACATCTCTTATATTCGTATTTAACAAATTAAAAATACATGCAAATTAAAAAATATTCTGGTGAATTGGTACCCTTTAATGGTGACTCGCTACGCCATTCGCTTTCTCGTTCCGGTGCCAATGCTGACCAGGTCAATCAGGTCTACGATAAGGTACTCAACGAAATATATGATGGCATTTCAACAAGAGAACTCTATCAGCTGGCCTTTGATACTTTAAAAACAGTACGAAATTCCTTTGCCGCACGCTATAGCCTTAAAAAAGCTCTGCGTGAACTTGGTCCGGAAGGCTTCTACTTCGAAAAATACATTGCTCACCTATTGCGATCCATCGGCTATGAAAGCACCACGGGACAGACCGTGCAGGGGCATGCTGTTTCGCATGAATTGGACGTTGTCGCCTATAAGGACGGCAAACTCATTACCGCGGAATGTAAATTTCGAAACGATATTGACGCTAAAATATCGGTCACAACGCCGATGTATTATCTTTCCAGATTCAACGATATTAGCAATATCAAGTATCAGTTTTTTGGGAAGCAGCTGCAGTTTCAAGAAGGCTGGCTGATTACCAATGCTTACTTCACCTCCGATTCGATTGATTTTGCTAAATATTATAATATCAACCTGCTCTCTTGGGATTACCCCAAAGAAAATAGCATTAAAAAAAGAGTAGATAAAGCAGTTTTTTATCCGGTCACTTGTCTAACAACTCTTTCAGACCTTGAAGAACAACAACTGCTCAAAAATCAGCTTATTTTAGTGAAAGATATCGTTAATAATCCCGAAAAATTGGATCTCCTAAACTTAACAAAAGAACGGAAAGAAAAGGTTTTAAATGAGGCTCGAGAACTCATAAACTATCAAGTGGAAGAAGAGTATTAATAACATACTAAAAAAGCGTTATGTATACCTGTTTGAACAGATAGACATAACGCTTTTTTAGTAATCGATAATATTCTTACAGCTTGGTTGGATGATAGATCTTGCCATATTTTGCAAGCCCGCTTAAATCTGTTTTTTCCCAAAATATGCCATAAATAGCCGCTCCGGAACCTGACATAGAAGCATAAATCGCTCCTTTTTGATATAAAGTTTCTTTGATTTCTTTCAACAATGGGTAACTCTCGAAAATACCGTCCTCAAAATCATTTCGAATATGAAACTTCCATTCTTGGATAGGCAAACGAATTGCTTCTTCCAAATTAACTTCGGGTACCTTAGGTTGTACACCAGCATAAGCTTCAGCTGTAGAAATATGAATATTGGGCATAATGACTGCAATATGGTAGCCATCCAAACTTAGATTTAAGTCTTTAAAATCAGTCCCAATACCTGTTGCAAAAACAGGATTATTTGCAATAAAAAAAGGGCAATCGGCTCCTAACTTTGCGGCATACCCCGCTAGTTGCTCTTCTGTAAGATTCAATTGAAAGAGTGTATTAAGCCCCTTCAAAACAAAAGACGCGTCCGCAGAACCGCCACCTAAGCCTGCTCCAATGGGAATTTGTTTGATCAAATCAATTGAAACGGGCGGAATGCCATAATCTTTTTCCAACAATTCAAAAGCTCTTATACAAAGGTTATCACGGATATTTCCTGGGATATGTTCTCCCTGAATATTTAGTGTTGTCTCCGTGCCAGTCGTATCCAATAATTCGATAATATCGTAAATTGGAAGTGGATAAAAAACACTGTTCAGCTCATGATAACCATCCGTACGCTTGGCAATTACTTGCAGTCCAATGTTTAGTTTAGCGTTTGCAAAAAGTATCATGTGAAATGCTCTAAATCGTATATTTTTAAATTAATAACTTACCAATGAAAAGATATTATCACTGAACCTGGATAATCTTCCTTTCGCCTTTAGGAAGTCCAAAGAGATGATAAAACTATAAGCGACGATCTCACCACCAAGTCTTTCAATAAGTTTACTGGCAGCAACGACAGTACCCCCTGTTGCTAAAAGGTCGTCGTGTACCAATATGCGGCTTCCTTTTTCAAAAGCATCTTCATGGATTTCAATCGTTGCCTGGCCGTATTCCAGAGCATAAGATTCAGAGACGGTCTTAAAAGGTAATTTACCTTGTTTTCGAATTGGAATAAAAGGCAAGCCCAGCCTATTGGCAAGTAAAAATCCAAATAGAAAACCCCGGCTCTCAATTCCAGCAATAGCATCTATCTCTATTCCCTGCAACTGATCAATAATCGCATCAACCATTTCGCTACACAATGCCGCATCTTTCAACAAAGGGGTAATATCTTTAAAGACAATACCAGGTTTAGGAAAATCCACGATATCCCGGATTTCCAGTTTCAATTTATCTTGAATCATTCTCAAATATTAAATAAGGCGCAATCTTCGCAATCGCAAGATCTGAAAGTGTTCCTATTTTTGTCAAATCTTCTATATTGACATAACTTCCATGTTGATCCCGATAATTGACGATTAGTTTCGCATCTTTAGGGCTAAGATACGGATGTTTAGCCAATGAAGCTGCATCAACTTTATTAATATTGATTTTTTTGATTCCATCTAAATTAGCTACAACAATATAGTCTTTAATTAGATCATACGTTTCAGCCGTAACTCCATAAACCTCCTTTAACTGTTCTATACGATAGAAACCACCCAGAACATCTTTATATTTCAAAATGCGTTTGGATAGAATCGAGCCTATCCCTTTAAGACTGATTAATGCGGTGGTATCGCAGGTATTAATATCGATCAGCTCTGCTTTATTTCTTTCAAATTTATCATACAACAAAGACGCTCTGTCCTGTTGTTTTGTTCGTTCCGAATCGGGAATTGTTTTTATTTGGATGTAAGGTTCTAATCTCTTGTAAAGTCGATCATTAATGGAGTAGATTTTCTTCAGGTCGGTTTTTACCTTAAATCGCCCCCCCTTTTTTTCATAGTTTTTCAGCACCGCGATCTGTTTATCAGAAAGTCCCAACTTATGCCAGTCAGCGTGAGGTAAATTATTTGGATCAAAATAAAATAGCTTTTCATCATTTAAATCTGGAGTCGGCGATATGGATTCCCTACCTTCGTTTTTATTCACATAGGGGCTGTTAAACTCCTGTTTGTCGGTTGGACTGGAAATCTCGATGGAATCATGAAAGGACTGTTCAAAAAGTTTGGCCTGATTAGGAATAGGATCCCTCGTATTACGTTTAATCAGCGTATAAATCGTCACAAACAAAACGATAATCACCAAAATAATGAAAAATCCATTTTGTTCTGTTTTACTAAATTTAAAATAAGCCAATAGCCTTTTCATAAGCTGCTAACAATTGGGTTGTTTAAATTTAATAAATTATAAGGAAAATAAAAAGGGAATTATCAAAAAACAATTCCCTTTTTATTAATTATTATCTACAAAGAGATTTATAACTTTGACTTATCAACTTTTTCAACTTGACTACCGTCTTTTAAGGTTTTGGAAATCGCATCAAATGGTCTAGAAACGACCTCGTCTCCTTTTTTCAATCCTGAGGTAACAATGATATTTTTATCATCCTGAATACCTGTCTTCACCAAAACCTGCTTAACTATTTTATCTTTTAGGACAAATACATATTCATCAACTTTCTTATTTGTATTTGTAGAGTCTTTATCATCAGAACGCACGGTCACCGATTGAATCGGTACAACCAGTCCTTTATCGTGTTTTGTAAATATCTGAACTGTTGCAGACAGTCCCGGTTTAAATGGCGATGCCACATTCTCTTTCATCAAGTCTTGATACGATTCTGCACTAATGCGAACTTTTACATTAAAATTTGTCACCTGATCTGTCGATGATGTCGCCGTAGTAGTCGTTGCAATGTTTTTAGACGAGCTAGCGATTTCGGTCACAACACCTTTAAACTTTCTGTCTTTAAAAGCATCGACTTCAATCTCAGCTTGATTCCCTACTCTTACATTGTTAATATCATTTTCATTTACATCGACATTAACCTCCATCGAACTCATATTGGCGATACGCATAATTTCTGTACCTGCCATCTGCGCCGTTCCAACCACACGCTCTCCCTTTTCGATAGACAAGAGAGAAATGATGCCATCTGATGGCGCGTAAATTGTCGTCCGATTTAAATTATCTTGCGCTTCTTTTACTGAGGCTTGTGATTGGTCAATACCATATTTTGTAGAACGCACTGTCTCTCTTTGCGCCTGGATAGAAGCCTGTGCTGCATAATATTCGGCCGAGCTCTTATCCATTTCTGAAGCAGAAATAACACGTTTTTCAAAAAGTTCCTGATTCCGTTTATAGGTAGCAGCTACATTTTTGAAATTTTCTTCCTGTTGTTTTAATTGCTGTTGTGCAGCGGCTAAATTGGCCCGCTGTGAATTCATTGCTGCAACAGAGCGATCATAACCAGATTGCAAAATATCTGGTTTGATCCGACAGAGTACTTGTCCTTTTTTTACAAAATCACCTTCTTTAATGTTGAGCTCAACAACCTCTCCAGATACCTCTGAACTCAGTTTAACCTCCACCTCAGGCTGAATCTTCCCACTTGCAGAAACTAATTCATCAACATCAGTCTCTTTTACTACATCCACCGCGACTTTAGTAATCTCTCCTTTGCCAAACCAGCCTGCTTTAAAACCTATAAAACCAAGGACTACCAAGAGCACTACTATAATCAATATAATTTTTCCAATGCTACGTTTTTTCTTTGCCATTTCTTTTGTTAGTTCAAATAGGTTAATTGTTATCGAATTGAATTGGATTTCCGAGGTAATAATCGATGATCTTTGATCTGAATATTACATTATATTTTGCTTGAATAAGGTCAAATTCGGCCTTATTTCGTTCCGTTTGAGCAGTAAACAACTCCAATGAATTCGCCATACCAATATCGTAACGTTCTTTTGTCGCCTTAAATGCTGTTTCAGCACTTTCAAATGCTACGGTAGCCGAGCGATAGCGTTGTTTGGCCGCATTCACATCCAGTACAGCCTGATTAACGGCCTTGCTTAAGTTATTTTTTGCTAATTGCTCGGAGGCTTCAGCCTGTTTAAAACCGATCTTTGCCTTTGCCACATTTACTTTATTCTGATTTCTTGAAAAAATTGGAATAGCAAGAGATAAACCGGTAAAAAAAGACTTATTATCCGATATCTGTTGGCCAAAAGGCACTCTAAAAAGGGTAGCAGGATCCAATGGATCTGTTTGCCTTGTCGTCGCAGACGAGTAATTCGTTCCATAACTCACGTTCAAATTGAGTGTCGGATAATAGCCCCCCTTCGCAATATCGATTTGTTTCAATGCGACCTCTTTATCCAATGCAGATTTGTGAATATCCGGCTGCAATGTGAGCGCTTTCTGGTAAACATCCACCGCATTTTTATCCACTGCATGAACCAATATAGATTCCAAGCTTGGACGTTCCAAGGAAATAGGCGTTTCAGGAGGCATTTCCATCAGCTGCTTCAAGGTCAACAAAGACATCTCGTATGAATTTTTCAAATTAACTTTGTTCAATTCATTTGTAGCAACCTGATTTTTTGATTTGGCAAGATCGGCAATTGTTTTATTGCCAACCGCAAACTGAATAGAGTCCAATGAAAATTGCTGTTTCGACAAAGCGATCTGGTCTTCACTCGCAACCATCATCTCATGGTTGGTAATCGCTTCCAAATAATTGACCAACACATTGAGCACAAGGTCATTCTTGATCTTATCCACCTGAGTCGCCGTAGACTCCAGTTGCAATTTATTCGCTTTGATCTGATTGATCTGTTGAAAGCCCTGAAATAAATTGACACTTGATCCCACCGAGCCACTGGTTCCTTTTGTCCAGGTGTTATTAACGATTCGTCCGGAAGTTAAATCGAAACCAAAGCCATAACGAAAACTTTGATCCACGCTAGCACTCAGGTTTGGCAATAAATTACTTTTTGCCTGAAACAAGTCCTGCTCAGCAAGATCTTTGTTCAGCGCCGCTTGTTTTATCTGTACGTTCCGTTCCAATGTCGTACGAATGGCTTCTGCCACTCCTACAACCTGTTGGGCTTGAACCAAATCATTAGTTCCTAGAAATAATCCAGTAAATACTACTGTAGAATAATAAAATCTTTTCATGTCCATATGTAGAACCATACATTTTTTTTTAGATTTGAACTTCATTTATCGGTTATGTATTTTGTCAAATCTCCATTTTTCCTTAGATGGCTATATCCCAAATCAATATGGAATATGCCACGTCATGAAAAAAAAGTCTATCTTACTTTTGACGATGGTCCAATTCCTGAAATTACACCTTTTATACTCGATATCCTAAAAAAATATCAGGCAAAGGCAACATTTTTTTGTGTTGGTGAAAATATTAAAAAAAATCCACATTTGTTTCAACGAATTTTAGATGAAGGGCATCAGGTAGGCAACCATACCTACAACCACCTCAAAGGCTGGGAAACAAATGATGAGCAGTATTTGGCAAATGTTGCGAAATGCCAGGAACTGACCCAGACTGATCTTTTTCGTCCGCCTTATGCCCGAGCAACAAAATCCCAACTCCGTCAACTCTATAAAAAATACCGAGTGATCATGTGGGATATTATGTCGGGTGATTTTGATCCGAATTTAAGTCCCCAGAAATGCCTGGAAAACGTTCTGCCCAACATTAAAAATGGCTCTGTTATTATTTTTCATGATAATATCAAAGCCATTCCTCGTGTCGAATATGTTCTACCTAAAACAATAGAGTTTCTATTAAAAAATCACTATCAGCTTTCGAGAATAGATTAAGGTTTACTTCTAGTAAACGTCACCTCAGATTCGTAATATTTACCTACACTGACACTGAAATACCCCAGTGCATTGTTGCTTAAATTTGAAATCGGATTAGCTGGCGAAGCCGAACCAGGATTAATCATTTGAAAACTATTCCAGTAATTGTAGGCGCCTACATCGATACATTGACGTAGGATACGCACACGATCACCAACTTTCAAATCTCTATCGCGGTCGACAATATCATGCTGCACTTCTAAGCCATTGTTATACTTATCGTCAAAGACATCAATAAAACGTAATTTACCTCCATTGACCGACATTTTATACTTATAATAGTTGCCTTTTTCTGGTGGATCGATAAATACGAGGGTCGGATAGTAAATCGTGTCAGTAAAAATAATTCGCTCTGAAAGCCCTATGGAATCCACGTCCACATAGCTGGGAACCTTTGATACCCCTTGGATCTCCCTTCCATCAGCGGTCTTTACCTGCAACTGGTAAGTGACCTTCTCCTGTAACCGTAATGTCTTATTGGTATATAGCCCATCAGCCCCCGCTTGAAACGTATAAGTGCGATTATTTTGCATATTCTTAACGGTCACTTCCGCATCAGTTATCGGAGAAAATAGAGAGTCTTTAATGCTTACAACCTTCTGTATACTAACCTCATGTTGTTGATCCGAAACCATCAAATCTGCGGTAATAACCAATTGACCTGTATTTTCGGGCAGTTCCAAATCTATTTTATCCTCACAGCTCGCTAAAGTAAATAATGCAACAGCTATAACTCCTAATATCTTCTTCATTCTTTGCTAAAATTTAAAATTCCAAGTAATCGATGGGATCGTCCCAAATAATGCTATCCGATAAATCTCGGTGACATTGGATTGTCCTTCTTTTTCTCTAAAGTCGATCAAATAAGCATTTTTTCGATTATAGGCATTATATAGACCAAACGACAAGCTCGAGTAGCTATTCTTTGTTCGCTTAATATCATAAGTTGCTGCCAAATCCAGGCGGTGATAAGCAGGCATCCGCTGCCCATTTCTTTTATCGTAATAAAAGATTGTACGATCGTCAACAAAATATTTCCCCGCGGGCATCGTTACAGCGTCTCCTGTATAGTAGACGAAATTTGCGCTTAAATTCCACTTCGGATTTAACTGATACTGCGCTACGATAGCTATATTATGCGTTTTGTCCTGACGTGCGTTAAACCATTGACCATCATTAATTTGTTCGAATTGCCGCTCACTTTTGGACAACGTATAACTCAGCCAGCCGCTAAATCGCCCCAGTCTCTTTTTCAGAAACCATTCAATGCCGTAGGCTCTACCTTTTCCAAACAGCAATTCTCCTTCCAGCAATTCATTTGCCTGTAGATCGGCACCATTCCTATAGTCAATCTGGTTCTTTAAATCTCGGTAATAACCTTCAACAGAGAATTCATATCTGTTGGATGCAAAATTCCGAAAGTAACCCAGCGAATACTGATTAGATAGCTGGGGCTTAATCGTATTATTGCTCAGCACATATTGATCTGTAGGAAGACTACTGGTTGTATTGCTCAATTGATGCAGGTACTGAACATTTGTATTGAAAGAAGCCTTTACCGTCGTTAAATCATTGATAGCGTAGTTTAAGGAAATGCGAGGCTCCAGATAGAAGTACTTTTTACCCAACTTGCCATTTCCCACATAGGTAGAATCTACGGCCTCACCTGCAGGAGCGAAGGTATAAAATGTACCCGGCCCCAATGTTGCGTAAGCAGATGCCCTCAGTCCGTAATTTAATTTTAAA
The DNA here is from genome assembly GCF_050433745.1 of Sphingobacterium sp. HSC-15S19. Classification (NCBI taxonomy): domain Bacteria; kingdom Pseudomonadati; phylum Bacteroidota; class Sphingobacteriia; order Sphingobacteriales; family Sphingobacteriaceae; genus Sphingobacterium; species Sphingobacterium sp. HSC-15S19. The sequence goes on along the minus strand of NZ_JBNPWQ010000035.1, from coordinate 5,549 downwards.
CGATCGGTAATAGACCAGTCATCGGTTAGATAAGCAGCAACATCAGCACCCTTGCGATGTTGAATTTGCAATGAATTCACCTTCGAATCTTCTCCCGCTTCGATACTTGCCGGTCGGATTTCCTGCAAGGCTGCCTGCAATCCAAATTTTAGATTGTGACGGTCCGAAAGATTGTATTGAAAATCTTGTTTAAAATTATAATTAAAGATGTCTGAACGAATTTTAAAGTTGTTATCATCCTCAATCTTAACCTGATAATTGAATTTGCTAAAAATAAGCGTAGTATTGCTAAACAACCTATTGCTCCACACATGGTTCCAACGCATGGTTCCAGTCGCATTTCCCCAATTGAAATCAAACAGATCATGATAAGCCATCGCGTCCTTGCCGAAATATCCAGACAAGTAAAGTGTATTCTTATCATTGATGCGATAATTTAATTTTGCATTGAGGTCATAAAAAAAGAGCGCACTCTTCTTAATATTCTCATCACTTGAAAGCTTTAAGAAAAGATCGGCATAGGTACGTCTACCAGAGATCATAAATGAGCTCTTGCCTTTTTGAATTGGTCCTTCCAATTTAAGACGCGAAGCAATAAGACCCAAGCCACCTTCTACATTGAAATGCTGGTTGTTTCCATCCAAGGTGGTAATTTCCATGACCGATGATATTTTGCCTCCATATTGGGCTGGAACACCTCCCTTGTAGAAATTCACGTCTTTGATCGCATCGGAATTAAAGGTCGAGAAAAAACCGAACAAATGGGAACTGTTATAGACAGGAGCCTCATCCAGCAAAATCAGATTTTGGTCACCACCGCCGCCACGCACATAAAAATTGCTGCTTCCTTCCCCCCCACTGGTTACTCCAGGAAATAGCTGAATGGTCTTGAGAATATCCTTTTCTCCAAATAGTACAGGAACTTTTTCGATTTCCTTAGGGCTAAATTGTGTCAACCCAGGGGTTAGATCCTTTATTGATTTGCGCCTATTTCCAGTTACGGTAACCTCAGCGAGCTGATTTTCCTCAGGTACCAACTGAATAATATAAGTGGAGTCCTTGCCAAGATGGACAGAAAATGCTTTCGTTTGATAGCCTACAGATGATACTTCCATTCCTTTGCCGGCATCACGGACAGACAAACTAAAAAAGCCATATTTATTTGAAGCGGTGGATTTTTTCTCTGTATCGTTTCGTATGACGGCGCCAATGATATTCTCACCGCTGATACTGTCCCTAACAAACCCAGAAATAGATTTAGACTGTTGACTATACGCTTGCTGCGCGCAGAACAAAATGGAAGAAAAACAAAATACAACCTTTATAGGTTTAAACATAATCAAGTGAAGTCAAAAATTTTGCTGAAAATAATAAAAAAGCCTTACAATTTGTAAGGCTTAATAATAAGTTTATAATTTGTTAGTTAAGGTCTCTGTTTAACAAAAATAGCTTTTTATTCATTTATGCCAAATATTTATCCATTTTTCTTTTCATTTTTCTTCGCTTGATCAAAATATCCCTTAAAAAAAGCCATTTGATAAACAATTGACCGAGACCAGTACTCCCAATTGTGTCCACCTTCACTTGTAACAAAGGTATGATTTATATTATGGTACATCAATTTATCGTGCAGTGCAACATTCACAGTATAGAAAAAATCTTCCTTACCGCAATCGATGATTAGGCGAAGTTTATTATTGATTAATTTGGGCACCATATTAATAACAACCCGATTATCCCATTCTTGCGGTACATCAGCGTAATTCCCAATGCGATCTTTAATTTCCCAGTTTAAGGGAAAAGGTCTAAAATCTACCCCACCAGCTGTACTTCCTGCAGCGCCATAGCTATCCTGATGTTTTATGGCTAGCGACAGCGCACCATGCCCACCCATACTTAATCCTGTAATTGCCCTTCCGCTCCGATCTTTGATCGTCGAATAATGCTGATCCATATAATCAATCAGCTCTTTGGACACAAAGGTTTCATATTGGTAGTTTTTATCATTCGCGACATCCCAATACCAGCTTCCAAAACCACCATCGGGACAAACGACCATATAACCATACTGATCCGCCAATGCGCTCACACTTGAATTTTTAACCCAATTGCTATAATTACCGGAATAACCATGCAACAGGTAAAGGACCGGATAACTGATTTTGTTCGAGTAATTTTGAGGAAGAATTACGACAGTCTTAATTGCTTTACCCATGGATGGGCTCTGAATGGACAGGGTGTCCACTTTAGCAGCAAAGGTGTTCGTGGGGGTACATAAAAATAAAACGAAGGCAATTAACATCAGTCTAATACCTCTCGGACAAAATAGGCAGTTTTTGATAGGTTCGGTTTGAGGAAAATTATGTTCCGAATAACTGAAAATAGGTCTAGTGTTTATCATAAATTTATTGATTTCTTTCAAAAAAATAAAGATAGGATTTTAAACCAAATGGACGCTCGCTAATTGTATAAAATCCATTTCCCTTGCTATCGAAAGCTATCGCTTCCCCTTGTGGCTCCACCTGATAAGGCAGAATAGCCGGCATTTGTTGGAGTACCTGTCTCCAGGATTCACTCAAGTTCCTCTGCCAATAGAAAATATGGGTAATATTCTTTACAAGCAACTGTGTACCCGTCGGATCTATAGCAGCAGCAGTAGCAAAAGTAAATGGCAGCTCCGCTACGCCATTTAAGGTAAAATACTGCTGTTTTGAATTTGTAAATACCGCCGCGGAATAAACAGTCGATCGAAATTCACGTTTAGATATTACATACAACATTTTGTCTATTGGATCAATCATAATCGATTCGGCATCTAAACGTTTCTGGCCCGGAAATTTAAGAAAGATCGCCCGAATTGACTTTTTCGGAATAAGCCCAGGATCATCAGCCTGAGGCTCAGGAAATACATACAGGCATGTCCAGGTTCTTTTCCCGGTATTGTTTCCGATATCCGCAAGGACGAGAAAATAGGTATCCCCAATTTTCACCCGATCGATATCCTCACAGTCGACGACAGATACCCCTTCGAGTGAAAATTTCTTCAGTAGTTTGGCCTGACGATCGATTAAATAGATAGTTGCACCATCACCACTATCATTATGCACCCAAAAATTGCCCTCCCGATAAGCCGGTGTGATACCCGACACCTCTTTCAGTTGTGGATCCGTCAATTCCCCAAGGGCAATTTGCGTTTTAAAATAATCCTTCCTATTTTGGCTGTAAACCTGCAGACTTAACAGAAAAAATACAAGTAGCAGGCACAGATTCACCCGTGCAATATTCATGTTTAAAGATACGTTTTTATTGATATTTACATTCTAATTATGAAGAAGCCTTCCACATACAGTTCATTACTCCTTTTTTTAACACTCTTACTCCCCTGTCAAAGCTTACTTGCCCAGAGCTCTTCATTTCGCGTAAAAGTAAAATCTGGTCTTCAGCAAACACCGCCGTATCTTGTCAAATACTACAACAGCAAAGATTGGGAGAAATTCTATGCCGAAATCTTGCAATTTGATTATGACCCAAAATTTGAATATGACATCAGGATCCTCAAACGTCAAAACGGTTCACATTCGACATATACCTTAGCCAAAACGATTACAAAATCACTATCGGAAAATACAGCGGTGGCCACATGGGAAGTTGGAGAAAACTACGTGAATGCCCAGAGCCTTGGCAAACTGAAATGTCTGCAGGTAAAATCTGACAAAAGGAATAAATGGGAGTACCTCACGTCAACAATTCAAGGATTCGATTACCAGGAGGGCTACCGTTACCGCATTCGCGTAAAACAAACGAAACAAAAAGATACAGACTCCGTCAGTTATAGTTTAATTGAAGTCCTATCGAGAGAACGTGCAAACGAACTGCCCAGTGTGGCTGCATTTCTTGCCCGTTTTAAGTGGAATCTGCTTCAGTTAAATGGAAAGGATGTTAGCTCTAGCAAAGCAAGTATCGGGTTCGATGCCAAAAATGGTACGATTGCCGGCACAACGGGATGCAACAATTTTTGGGGAAATTTTGCCATTAAAGACGATAAAATCAGCTTTCTGCACCTAGCAAGCACCATGCGCGCCTGCAATGGCGTAAATATCGAAAATGACTTTTTTCAAATTTTTGAACAAAAACAAATTCAGTTTGACATAGCCGAACAAACCTTAAATTTATATAACGACAGAAAACTAGTGATGATTTTTGGGTTAGAGCGAGAATAAAAAAACACCCAAAGTCTGGGAGACTTTGGGTATCTTAGCCATATTATTAACCTATTTTATGAAAAGTATTTATGTCATTTGGAAATGACATAAACAAATATGTGAAATAAATCGGAAACAATCGAAAGCATAATAAGATTTTAACAAAATTTTAACATTTCAAAAAACAATGAGACAAATGGGCATATAAATGATCCATTTAGGCATATCCCAATCAAATCTATCCCGTACCTTACAAGTTTAAACCGACATAATGATTAAAACATTTTTAACATCAACAACCTTACTTTTAACCGCGACACTTTTTGCCCAGAAGAATCCTGTTATCACGGGAAACTACGCTGATCCTGAAGGCATTATCTACGGCAATAAATACTGGATATTCCCGACCTATTCGGCGCCTTATGAAGAGCAGATATTCTTTGACGCGTTTTCATCTTCCGATTTGGCCACCTGGACAAAACATAGCCGTATCTTGGAGAACAGCAACGTTAAATGGGCAAAAAAAGCCATGTGGGCACCTGCGGTATTGGAAAATAAGGGCAAATATTATCTGTTTTTCGGAGCCAATGATGTGCATCAGGGCGAGATCGGAGGCATTGGGGTCGCTGTGGCCGACAAGCCAGAAGGCCCTTATACCGACCTATTGGGCAAACCCTTAATCAACGATATTATCAATGGCGCTCAGCCGATAGATCAGTTTGTTTTCAAAGATAAAGACGGCACTTTCTACATGTATTACGGCGGTTGGAAGCACTGCAATATGGTCAAACTAAAACCAGATTTCACAGGCTTGCTCCCTTTTGATGACGGGACCTTTTACAAGGAAATCACCCCTAAGGATTACGTCGAAGGACCATTTATGTTTATAAAAAATGGAAAATATTATTTCATGTGGTCGGAAGGTGGCTGGACAGGCCCCGACTACAAAGTCGCTTATGCCATCGCCGACTCGCCCTTTGGCCCTTTCGAGCGCATCGGGACAATATTGGAACGGGATCCTGAAGTCGCTGTTGGCGCCGGGCATCATTCAGTCATCAAAATACCCAACAAGGACAAATATTTTATTGTCTATCACCGTAGACCGCTTGGCAAAGATGGAGCCAATGAGCGGGTAACCTGCATCGAAGAAATGAAATTTGACAAAAATGGACATATCATACCTGTTAAGATGACCTTTACAGGTGTTAAACATCCATTAAAATAGCAGAATTACTTCTTTTTTGCAAACAACAAAAAAGGTACTGTTTTAAATTCCAAATATTTAGACAAAAAAGTATTTTTGTAATCTAAAGAAGTTCAGGTTCTGAACTATCTAGTGTAGTCTCG
>NZ_JBNPWQ010000034.1:0-62043 GCF_050433745.1 Sphingobacterium sp. HSC-15S19 | reverse complement strand
AGATTGAAAAATAGGGGTCAATATCGAAATGATGAAAAAAGCTATGCTTGTACCACAGAAATCCAATCCTAAAATTTATTTAGGACACATATGATCCATTTTAGTTTTAGATTCCTGTTAATTAAAATGGATAAACATGTCTTTAAAATTAAGTGTCATTTTAGAAAATTGGCGGATAATATCTTGTCCTATATTTCCATATACAGTTTCATTCTTGATTTTCGATTTTAATAGGTTTATTTTTTTAAGAGCGATCGGTTTATCGCCGATATGGAATGTATGTTGTATGACAAAGCCATCATATTCAACGTTACCCCCTGCGCCGCCCATGTCGACTTTGGTCGGTATACCATATTTTTCGATATGCTGTTTGTAGGTTTCGTAAAATGGCGCATAAAGGATTGTATTTTCCGCTCCCGTATCAAAGGTATAGTGCTTTCCATCAATGGCAATAAGAGGTGATAACCCATCTATTGCAAGATTTGAAGCCTTCTTTGTAACTGTAGGTCTCTTAGGTACGATAAAAAAATCATCTTGTGTAAGCTGTACTTCTTGCAGTGCTTCTATGACTGGGAAGCCTATTATGCCATTGATCTGATAGCCAATTTGTGGGATATAAAGTGCACTGTCTGGGAAAACCAGAAATATAGCATTCGATATACTGATGTTACCAAGTTTTAATTGTTTACAGACTGCTAAATCGGCTTTGATAGCAATACCTGTAATTGCGTCTACATCAATATCTGCAGGGATCATATCCATATGAAGTCGTTTGGCCACGGACTCCGAAACTGTCGATAGATTTGCTCCGGTGTCAAATATGAAACTTGCTGTATCGCCGTTAACCTCTACCTTTAGATTCTTCAAGCTGGCTTTATCTTTCGTCATTTTAAGACGGGTATCGTCGTTGATTTGTATAAGCTGCGGCTTTACATGATCAAGTGCCGACCAGATTTTTAGATTGTTTCGGAGATCCGCTCTTGTATCTGTTGACAGCAAGGAATCGAATTCGAGTAGGATTTTTTGCGTTGTCTGTTTTGCCTCATCGTAATCTTTCAGTTTGACAAAATTATCTTCCTGAATACGTCGTATTTTTAGTCGCAGTGTGTCAGGCAATTCTTCTGTTGCTGTGTTCAGCAGTGCAATTTTTTTGTTTGAAGCGATGGGCCTATTAAAGGCATTATCGAGTATTGCCAAAATAAAAAGTTGCTCATGGGCGTTTAAAAAAGTTTTATTTACCTTAAAAAGGTCACGGGCGGTGAAGAAATCTTTTGATGCTATTAGCCGGTATAGGTTATTGAATTTAGTTGACGTGGCTTGCCCGAAATTCAGCTGGGGGGTGAGGAATAACAGGAAATATATTAACAAGTATTTTTTGAAATGATTTGCGGGGAGATTCATGATGTAGTCAATAAATTGTCTTTTGATCAGTGATATGTTCACTCTTTTAAATGTCGGAAAAGTTCTTGTTATTTTTTCAATTTTATTGTTGCTTATTTTCTTATTGATCAATTGTTTATGTTGTGAAGTTGTTTGCAATACTTGTGGTCTTGAATAATTAAGGTTAAATTAGCTAATGTTTTGAGAAATTTCTCCTAGGAGGATTGGATTGACGAGATCTCCGAATTCGGATTTAATCTTTTAGCCCTTACTTTAAGAGAACGATTAGTGAACAGGATTTATTTTTAATAGAATAATTTAATGAAACAAAAGACGATGAATATTAGGTTTAATAGAGGGGTTATTTTTTTGGGTCTTGCGGCTTTATCGACCAGTTTGTTTTTTAGCTGTGGAAACACAGGAACTAAAAGTGAGGCCAAGGCCGAAAAGGTGGAGGAACCTGTTGAAGCGACTGCACCCACAACGCAGGAGCTATCTTTTAAGGATAAAGAGGGGAAGGTTCTTCAATTAAGTGCTTTAAAAGGTAAGGTCGTATTTATCAATTTCTGGGCGACTTGGTGTCCTCCTTGTATTCATGAACTACCTTCCATTGACCAGCTTAGGCAATCGCTTAAAGATAATAAGGATATCGTTTTCCTCATGGTGGACGTTGATGGCGACATGGAGAAGTCTTCAGCATTCATGGCGGAAAATAAGTATGATCTGCCCCTTTATATAGCAGAGGGTGAAATTCCTGCGGAATTCTTAGGGCAGTCCATCCCGACAACGGTGATCTTGGATAAAACTGGAAAGATCGTAGAGCGTCTGGAAGGAAGTCGTGACTATGGGACTCCTGAGATAAAAAAAGCATTGCAGGATATCGCAAGCGGCAGTTAACGATCGATTATTGTAATCGTTATTTTCTAGATATGGAGAATAGAATTTGAAGAGAAAAAACAGTATTTTCGCGGTGTCAAGTTAATTTATAGCGATGTCCGAACTTCAAGAGCAGACTGCAGTCAGAACGACTTATTTTAGTATTGTAGGCAATGCATTACTAGCATTGTTAAAATGGCTAGCTGGTTTCTTTGGAAACTCCTATGCCCTGATTGCGGATGCAATTGAGTCAACGGCGGACATTTTCTCTTCATTTCTAGTGCTTCTGGGTTTAAAATATGCGCAACGACCTGCCGACGACAATCACCCGTATGGTCATGGTCGGGTAGAACCCCTCATTACATTTATTGTCGTTGGTTTTCTCATCGTTTCTGCAACCATAATCGCTTATGAAAGTATTGAGAATATAGGAACGCCACATGACTTGCCAAAGCCTTGGACTCTATTTGTTCTTGGCGGAATCATCGTATGGAAAGAAATTTCGTATAGGATCGTTATGAAGAAAAGTAAAGAAACAAATAGTTCTTCACTTCGTGCAGACGCTTGGCACCATCGAAGCGATGCGATAACGTCAGTTGCAGCCTTCATTGGGATATCTATTGCATTGTTACTCGGAAAAGGATATGAAAATGCGGATGACTACGCGGCATTATTTGCTGCTGGATTTATACTGTATAACTGTTATCATATTTTCAGACCGGCGCTTGGCGAGATAATGGATGAAAATGTATACGATGAGGTCATTGATAATATCCGGGAAGAAGCATTAAAGGTAGAGGGGATAAAAGCCACAGAAAAATGTTTTGTCCGCAAATCGGGGGCTAAATATCATGTCGATCTGCACGCTATTGTTGATAGTGAAATTACCGTAAGGGAAGGGCATGAGTTGGCACATAAACTCAAAGACCATTTGGTTGCGCATATTCCTGATCTCGGTCATGTGATGATCCATATTGAACCGAACGAATGTCTTTGGAAAGCAAATTGAAATGGCAGCACATGTTAGTTTTCTTGAACCGTGCCGCCATTTGATTGTTTAGAAGCTTAGGTATTTTCAGCTTCAAGCAATTCGATCTGCCATTTAACCTGATCCGCTTTAATAGGGTAATCGATATTATTTCTTAAGCTTTCATAAATGGCTTCAAACAGCTGATTGTAATCTCCTTTATGTGGCGTTACTAAAGACTCATGTTTTTGATTTGAAGCGTCTATCGTAACAAGTTTCCCCTCTTGGCCGGCTGGCTCAAGGCCATAAGATGGATTGTCAGGTAACATACCATCTAGCAATTGCTGTTCTTGCACATCTGTCATATTCTTGATAAAACTCCCTTTTGTGCCATGTAAAACAAAGGCGGGCTGTGGAGAGGCAACAAGTAGACTTCCCGTTAAATACACGTTCAGTCCAGCTGGATAATAGAGCTGGTAGTGAAAATAATCTGCAACTTTAGAATCCGGCCTGTTAATGGATGTTGTCTTGGTAAATTTAACCGGTTTTCCAAAAAGTGAGATTGCCTGATCAATAAGGTGAGGGCCTAGGTCATAAGTAAGACCATTAGAAATATACTGCGTATCTTCCTTAAAGTATTTTTGTCCCAATTCCATTTTATAGCGATCAAATCTGAAATGTACTTCAATTAGCTTTCCTAATTCTCCACTGTCAATCACTTTTTTAATGTCTAAAAAGTGACCGTCATACCGTCTGTTTTGATAGAAAAATAATTGTTTGCCTTGTTTTTTGCTGATGGCAAGAAGAGTGTCGAATTGTGTAGTGTCATCAACGGCAGGTTTTTCTATCAATACATGTTTTCCTGCTTCTAGGGCCTCTTTGGCATATTGGAAATGTGTATAGTTTGGTGTATTCACAACGACCAGTTCGACGCTTTCATCCGCTAGTAATTCAGCAATGCTATTATAGCTTTTTATTGCCGGATAAAATTCATGTGCTGCTTTTTTCGACCGTTCTACAACAGCGCCGAGATTGAAATGAGGATTGGTATGTATAAATGGTGCGTGAAAAACACGTCCTGACATGCCAAAACTCAGTATTCCTGTGTTAATTTGAGTGTGTTTCATGTTAATTTAAATTACTTTACCGTTGTCTTGTTGGTTGTTAGACTTCAATATAAACTTTAATGCTATTGCGTGACAATCTTATCCGTGTCTGATTCTCCAAGGTTGTTTGCAAATAAATGTGTTACGCCGTCTTCTGTTGCCAAAAGACATGCCGAACACAGCTGATAAAAAAGTGAATGTTCTACAACCCCTATAATGAGTTTGATTTGCTTATTCAAATCAAAAATATCGGGCAGTTTAGAAAAATAAATATCTGCCAGGAAATTACCTCTCTCAGAAAGGAGAGGCCCCGATTTTTGTTCAGATTTTCGTAATACAATGTCGGATATCGTTGTAAAATAACTTGATTTTAGATTTTCACGTACCGATAGCCAAGCTTCTGGTATAATTTCAACACATAACGGATGCTTTGTGCTAAGTTTTTCGACCATCTTTGAGCCATCGACCAAGAGAATAAACTGCTGCGCCATATTCGCCATAATCTTCTCACCCGTGTGCACGCCACCGCCACTTTTGAATGCATTTAAATGAATGTCGACCTGATCACAGCTGTCAAAATAATAGTCCAGCGTTGTTAGGATACTGTTATCAACACAAATAAGTCCATTCTCTTGGAGCAGCGTTTTGGTTTCCAAGGAAGGTGATGTAAATTTTAAGCTGGATTTAAAGCTGATACTGCTGGCGATTAATTCAATGAAATAAGCTATTGTTGATCCAACACCTAGTCCAATGAGCTGATCGGGTTTTAATAGTTGAAGAGCAGCTTTGGCAGCTTCCTGTTTGAGATTGTTCATAAACGGTAAACTTATAAGATTGTAATACCTTGTGCGGCATAAGGCTGTAAAATGCGGTCAAAAGGATCCTTTTCTGTAATTAAATAACTGATATCAGAGATGGGGCATGTCAGGAAAGAAGCCAAGGTATCAAGCTTATTGCTTGTTGTGGCAGCAACAATGTTCATTGAATTTTTACACAGTACTTTTTTGATAGCTGCTTCTTCGTGTGTTCTTGATGTAAGTCCGCGGTGGAGATCCAGGCTACATACACCTATGAAGCTGATATCCGCGTATATGTCTTCAAATGTGGAGATCGTTTGCTGTCCTTGCATAGTAAGTGATGATTTGCAGAAAGTGCCACCAGCAAAAATCAAGGTGATGTTTGGGAAGTTGGCAAGTATATTAGCTATTGGGAGACTATGTGTAACAACAGTAAGGGTTAGGCTATCGGGAATATTTCCTGCAATTGTCTGTGTTGTTGTGCCGCCATCGAAAAAGACAACTTGATGATTTTTCAATAGTGTGATCGATTTTTCTGCTATGGATTGTTTCTCCATAACATCAAGGTTGTTTCGGTCGTATATATCGAATGGCATGTTTGAACGTAGCGTGGCGCCACCCCGAATAGCGCGAAGCAAGCCGGCGTCGGATAACTCTTTAAGATCACGTCGGACGGTATGTTCAGAGACACCAAGTTCAGCTGCTAAGTCTACCATCGCTAATTTTCTTTCCTTTTTGATTTTAACCAATATAAAATCGTGGCGTTCCTCTTTGGATATCATGCTATAAATATAGCGCTTTTATGCTATATGTTGCAATATTTAACCTTATATTTGTTGTTATGTTGCAATATATTGCAACATAACGAGTTGTTTATCGATAAATTGTTTATTAGTTTTCTAGGGTGGCTTCCAATTCAATTTTTGATGAACTTGTTTTTGTGCCATCTATTTCTTTCAAATAGCGTTATATTTGTGAATGATCGGGGGGGCAGATTCGCTCACCTTTCTGTTGTAACCAATTCTAATTTTCGCCTTTACAGGTTTGCATCTTAAGTATGGGAGATCAAATAAAACATGAATGTTATCGTTAAAATTGCAGGTTCTATAGTGTTCGTCTTTTTATGTGGCTGTAACGTACAGCCTGGCGGAAAGCTTAAGAAAGAACAATGGGTATTAGGAGGCTTTGAGCGGCCCAAAGGTATCAATCCAATTATTGAGCCTGATACGAGTTCGGTATTTTATGATCCAATTCTGAAGAAGGAGATTCGATGGGAGGACAACGACACTTTTAATCCTGCTGCAGTGGTAAGGGGAGATAGTGTTTATGTCATTTATCGTGCAGAAGATCGGACAGGGAAGGCTATTGGCCACCGGACCTCCCGACTGGGATTAGCAGCTAGTGCTGACGGTATTCATTTTGAACGACTGAAAACACCGGTATTCTATCCAGCTCCCGATGAGCAGCAGGATAACGAGTGGCCCGGTGGGACGGAAGATCCCCGCTTAGCACAGACGGAGGACGGGCGTTTTGTGCTATTTTATACCCAATGGAATCGAAAGGTGCCACGCTTAGGTTTAGCAATATCCACTGATCTGAAACACTGGACTAAGTATGGTCCCATTTTTAAAAAATCGAAAAACAGGCCCACTCTTGTTGATGAACCGCACAAATCAGCTTCTATTGTGACAGTAATGAAAGGTAACAGACAGGTCATAGCTAAAATCAATGGGAAATATTGGTTGTACTGGGGGGAACATGGTGTGTATGGCGCCACATCTGATAATTTGATTGACTGGGAGCCCGTAACAGATAAAAAGGGGGCATTGATCGCTTTTATTTCGCCAAGGGATGGTTATTTTGATAGTTCATTGACGGAGTGTGGTCCCCCGGCAGTTTTGACTGATAAAGGAATTGTATTGTTGTACAATGGTAAGAATCATGCTGAAAAAGGAGATAAGCGCTTTAATAAAAATACTTATTCCGCTGGGCAGGTTTTATTTGATTCACGAGATCCGACAAGCGTATTGGCTCGAATGGATGTTCCGTTTTTGCGTCCCATGGAATCTTTCGAAAAAAGTGGGCAATATATCGATGGTACGGTTTTTATTGAAGGATTGGTCTTTTTTAAACAAAAATGGTTTTTATATTATGGCTGTGCTGACTCCAGAGTTGCTGTGGGCATTTATGACCCAGGAAATCCTTCCGTCATGGACCCCTTACCCTAATCGGTGTAAATCTGTTTGTATAGCATGAAAACAGTATTGAGTCTGAATTTTATATTAATTAAAGATTGATGGAGCAATTTTGAAGGGGGCTGTATGGGTTGAATTCGCAAAATTAAAAAAAGGCAGATCATTTGATCTGCCTTTTTGGGTAAGTAATCGGGCTCGAACCGACGACCCCTAGAACCACAATCTAGTGCTCTAACCAACTGAGCTATACCTACCGTGATTTTGATGATACAAAAGTACGATTAAACCCTATTCCCTCCAAATATTTGATTGAAAAAAAACAGCGTTTAATGCCAACTAGGTGAAGATTAGTTTATTAAATTTTAATAAAAAACATCGATATGGTTACGTTTCGATGTTGATGTGCATTTCGCTTGTCTAAATTTGTCATTTGCTTCCGATATTTTAACAAAAAATGCGGTTCCTACCATAGAAACCGCATTTTTTGTTAAAAGAAATATGATTAGATCATTTCTACACTTCTCTTCACGAAAGACGTTAGATCTGCTCCTGACAATAAACCTCTGGACAAGAGCGCTAAATCAAAAGCCTGTTTTGCTAGTTTTGAACCTTCTTCGTCCGATGACGATAAAATTCTTTTGATCAGCGGATGGTTCCCATTGACAGTTACTTTATAATTATCGGGCAATGAACCATAAAAATTCATACCACCACCAGTCTTGGCCATATCTTTCATTCGGCGCATAAATTCATCAATTGTTACCGACACAGGCAAATCGCCTTCATTTAATGCATCAACCTCAACTTTCATGTCTTGACGGGAGATTGCTTTTTCAAAAACCGCTAGTGCTTTTTTAGATTCTTCTTCCGAGAGGGCAAGTTCGACCTTTTCGTCTTTTTGGATCAATTTATCGATAACGTCAGCATCTACACGCTTCAGCTGTACCTTTTCACCGCCTTTTTGCTCCAAATAAGCTGCAAAGTGCGTATCCAGTGGTCCATCGAGCATCAAAACATCATACCCCTTATTTAATGCAGTTTGGATGAAACCATCTTGTTGAGCAGCATCATGTGTATATAAATAAACAATGTTTCCATCTTTATCTACCTGGATATCTTTGACCTTTTCGTAATACTCCTTAATGGTGAAACTTTGGTTACCTGTGTTTTTTACTAAACAGAAGTCATTTGCTTTTTCAGCAAATTTTTCATCGCTTAGCATACCGTATTTGATAAATAAACCGATATCCGTCCATTTCTCTTCAAATCCCTTACGATCAGTCTTAAATATTTCGTTCAATTTGTCGGCCACCTTTTTGGTGATATAACTGTTGATTTTTTTAACGTTACTGTCTGCCTGTAAAAATGAACGGGATACGTTTAATGGAATATCCGGCGAATCAATTACCCCATGAAGTAACATCAAGAATTCAGGAACAATATCTTTCACTTCGTCGGTGATGAACACTTGTCTAGAATAGAGCTTAATTTTATTGCGTTGGATCTCCAGTTCATTTTTAACTTTAGGGAAGTAGAGGATACCTGTCAGGTTGAATGGGTAGTCTACATTGAGGTGAATCCAAAACAATGGTTCATCCATTGAGTAGGGATAGAGTTCGCGGTAGAAGGCTAGATAATCCTCGTCTTTTAATTCAGACGGCGATTTTGTCCAGGCCGGATTGGTATTGTTGATGATATTATCTACCTCTACAGATTTGTATTTTGGTTTTCCTTCTTCGTCTTCACCATCTGGTTCAGAATTTGTCTTGGTACCAAAACGAATTGAAACAGGAAGAAATTTAGCATACTTATCTAAAATGTCCTGTAAGCGTGCCTGGCTTAAAAATTCAGTTGATTCTTCGTTAATATGCAAGATGACATCTGTTCCGCGGGTGCTTCTTGTACCTGTAGAAATTTCGTAAGATGTACTACCATCGCAAGTCCAATGAGCAGGTTCTGCTCCATCCTGATAAGATAAGGATTGGATTTCTACCGTATCGGCTACCATAAATGCGGAATAGAAGCCTAAACCAAAGCGGCCAATGATTTCATTTGCATCATTTGCCTCTTTGAATTTTTCCATGAACTCTGTTGCTCCTGAGAAAGCGATCTGGTTGATGTATTTTTTTATTTCATCTGCTGTCATACCAATACCATTGTCGGAAATAGTGATGGTCTTGGCAGCTTCATCAAATTTTACGTCTACAATCAATTCACCTGTTTCACCTTGGTATTGACCCAAAGATGCCAGGCGTTTGATTTTTTGAGAAGCATCAACTGCATTAGATACCAGTTCACGCAAGAAAATTTCATTATCAGAATATAAGAACTTTTTGATTACGGGAAATATGTTCTCCGTGTGAATTGAAATACTACCTTTTTCTGGATTCATAATTTGTATGTCGCTATTTTTAATTTTATGATTTGTTTAAAACATACAATCAGTGTTCCAAATCGTCTTTATAGGACATGATGGCAGGAAACAGCCTATTTTGTCATAGGCTCATTCGGTGAATTTAAGGGCTCTATAAGTAAACTGCCAGCGAGAGCATGTTCCCTAATACTAATTTAGGCCTGGGCTCTGAGGGAAATTGGCGACATGTGCATATTTGGGACCAAGTCCAATGATGGCATCCTTCCACAACAATTCACCGTTACCTTCAAAAATGAGCTGATGATGGTATTTGTTTTGTACAGCCCAGCTATTTTCTTTGATTTCGCCGTCTAATTGACCTGCAGACCATCCAGAATATCCGATAAAGAATTTTAATTCGTCAGGTTTTATGCTACCGGTTTGTATGGCTTCGATAAGCTTCTCTTCATCGCCGCCAAAATAGATTCCAGGAGCCACTTCTTCGCCACTCAACAGTAAATCGAAACGGCTATGTACAAAAAAAAGGCTTTCCTGAGCAACCGGGCCACCGACGTAGATCGGGAAATTGCAATCCGGTATAGATTCCAATAATTGGCCTATACGAACATTGGTTTGATTATTTAGAACAAATCCGAGTGAACCTTCGGTATTGTATTCACATAACAATATCACGGACCTGAGGAATCTGGGGTCTAGCATAAAAGGCTCGGAAATCAATAAACTTCCTTTTTGTGGGTCTAGTTCGGTAAACATATAGCGCGAATTTAATTATTTATTGAATTTAATCTTTTTTATTCAATCTATGCGAGATTTGTGCCAAAATTAGGATTTTGTCAATTTCTACTAACTTTATAGAGAAAAAGCAATGATTTTAGTAAGTTTGTAGGATATAAAAACAGGTTTCTATGTCCATTCAACATAAAGATATTGCAGCAATCAGACAGGATTACGTATTAGGTAGCCTATCTGAATCGGATGTGGATCGTGATCCAGTCCACCAGTTTAAAAAATGGTTTGATGAGGCTATTCACAGTGAGGTAATCGAGCCCAATGCTATGGTACTTTCAACGGTTTCTTCACATCAATTGCCGTCCTCGCGAGTTGTTTTATTGAAGGACATCGTAGCAGAAGGACTGGTCTTTTTTACAAACTATGAAAGTCGTAAAGGGGAAGACATGAAAGCTAATCCGCATGTTGCATTGTTGTTTTTTTGGCCTGAACTACAAAGGCAGGTCCGGATCGAAGGTGTTATTGATTTTGTAAGTGAGGCCGATTCGGATGAATATTTCCAATCGCGGCCAAAAGCAAGCCGTATTGGTGCGCTAGCATCCCCACAGAGTCACGAAATCCCTAACCGTAATTTTTTGGAAAATAGGGTGGAGGAACTCGAGAATCAATATTATGGAAACGATTCTGTACCGAGACCATCACATTGGGGTGGTTATCTATTGAAACCGATTTATTTCGAGTTTTGGCAAGGGCGTGCAAGTCGGCTACATGATCGTATGGTCTATAAAAAAGTGTCGGATTCCTGGAAGATTACGCGCATAGCTCCATAAATATGACATTTGACGAAATTAAATCGATGCTTGTTTCCAAATTTGGAAGTCAAATTATCCTTAAAGAAGATCGGAATGGGCTGCAGCCAGCACTTTTTATTGATAAAGCAGATATTGTTGCCGTTTGTTTATTTCTGAGGGATACAGAAGGCTTGTACTTTGATTTTTTAAGCAACCTAACTGCAGTGGATTATGAAACGCATTTTGCTATTGTTTACCATCTAAATTCCTTGCCTTATCAACACGGTTTGGTCTTAAAAGTTGAGTTGCCGGGTAATCGTTCGCTGAATGAACTACCTGAGATTCCTTCGCTTACTTCGGTGTGGCGTACGGCAGACTGGCATGAACGTGAAGCATTTGACCTTATGGGGATATATTTTGAGGGACATCCGGACCTTAGACGGATTTTGCTGCCTGACGATTGGGAAGGTTATCCTTTACGAAAGGATTATGAGGAAGCAGAAAAATATCATGGCATTCATATTAATTGATAAAAATGGCGAATCCAAAATATAATGAAGCATTAATACGCTATGAAAAACACCTTACAGAGATCTCAAGCCAGGAAATGGTGTTGAATATGGGACCTCAGCATCCTTCGACGCATGGTGTACTTCGGTTACAACTGATTACAGACGGAGAAATCGTGAAAGAGGTTGTTCCACACTTGGGTTATCTGCATCGTTGTTTTGATAAGCATGCTGAATCGTTGAATTATGCAAAAACAATTCCATTTACTGATCGCCTGGACTATCTAGCTTCGATGAACAATAGCCATGCTTTCGTAATGGGGGTTGAACGTATGCTTGGACTCGACAGTAAAATACCTAAGAGAATTGAGTACATTCGGGTTTTGGTCTGTGAACTCAACCGGATGGCATCCCATCTAATTGCTATTGGTACATATGGTATTGATATCGGCGCAACAACGCCATTTCTGTGGTGTTTTAGGGATCGTGAACATATCATGAATATGTTGGAATGGGCCTCAGGTTCCAGGATGTTGTACAACTATATCTGGGTAGGAGGTTTATTTTATGATTTGCCTGTTGGCTTTGAAGAGCGCTGTACGGAATTTATTGCGTATTTCAAACCCAAATTGGTCGAACTTGATGAAATATTGACACAGAATCAAATATTTATCTCTCGTACAGCTAAAATAGGCGTACTTCCTGCTGATGTTGCCATAAATTATGGTGTATCGGGGCCTATGCTGCGTGCTTCGGGAATAAAATGGGATTTGAGACGAATAGATGGCTATTCTGTTTACCCAGAAATTGATTTTGAGATACCTGTGGGAAAAGGTGAAATGGGGACACTTGGTGATTGCTGGGATCGTTATAAAGTTAGGGTAGATGAGGTCAAGGAATCTGTTCGCATTGTTGAACAATGTCTTGAACGATTACAGAAAGACTTTACACGTACAGCCGAATTTGATCCGCGAGCTTTGGTTCCGAAGAAAGTGAATTTGAAAGCGCAGGACTACTATGTCCGTGCTGAAAATCCGAAAGGAGAATTAGGGTTTTATTTTGTCACAAAAGATAAATCAGATATTCCATTACGTGTAAAATCAAGGGGACCAAGTTTTAATAACCTTTCGGTGATTTCAGAACTCGGAAAAGGGGTGCTGATCGCTGATTTGATAGCGATCCTTGGGTCGATTGATATCGTTTTGGGGGAGGTGGATCGTTAGATTGCGGTAGTGTGCGTGTTTTATAAACGATTTAGCAAAATAAAATAGAGATTGTATTGAAAATGTTGCATGAAAACGCAAATAAATTTGTAAATGAAAGCAATTTTCATCATATTTGCAGTCTCATAATTTAAGTTTATAATTGGTTAATGAAAGCTCGTTACTCCCAAAGTAACGGGCTTCTCTTTTTTATAAGGGTGTAACTTATTGATGCCGCTTATTTATGATGTCGATGTGTTGGTTTGAGCTTGAAGGATTTACTGTCTTTTCTCCCGAGTATTGTTGATTATCCTGTAGATTTCATCGAATTCCTGTACTAGAATTTAACGTAAATGATTACCTTTACTGGTCTTAAATATAAAAAAGTGACGGATAGTTTAGTTATCATTCCAACATATAATGAAAAGGAAAATATTGAAAAAATCATTCGCAAAGTTTTTTCCTTATCACAGGCATTTGATATTTTAATTGTAGATGATGGTTCTCCCGATGGGACGGCTACCATCATCAAGAATTTACAGGCTAATGAATTTACTGGCCGTTTGTTTATCGAAGAGCGAACTGGGAAGCTGGGGTTAGGAACAGCATATATCCATGGATTTAAATGGGCACTATCCCGCGAACATTACCAATATATTTTCGAAATGGATGCGGATTTCAGCCACAATCCAGAGGATCTGCTTCGCTTACGGCAGGCTTGTGTGGATGGTGCAGACATGAGCATAGGTTCGCGTTATATCAAGGGCGTGAATGTTGTCAATTGGCCGATGAGCCGTGTGCTGATGTCCTATTTCGCTTCGGTATATGTTCGTTTTATAACGGGAATAGCTATTCAGGATGCTACTGCGGGGTTTGTTTGTTTCTCCAGGGAAGTCCTCAAGACAATCCCACTTGAAAAGATTAAATTTGTAGGCTATGCTTTTCAGATTGAGATGAAATTCACAGCCATAAAATATGGCTTTAATGTGGTTGAAGTACCCATTATATTCACAGACCGGACCGAAGGTACATCAAAGATGAGCACAAGTATCTTTAAGGAAGCTTTTTTTGGAGTGATCCAATTGAAATTAGGAAGTATCGGAAAGCGCTACAAGAGAAATTAAATATTGCCACAATGAACGAGAATTTAGATCCAAACCCAGAACGTCTGAGCAATACAGATCGTGATATTGAACGGGCATTGCGGCCTCAGGCTTTTGAAGATTTTACGGGACAGGCTAAAATATTAGAAAACCTCAATATTTTTGTGAAGGCAGCTAGGCTGAGAGGAGAGGCGCTGGATCACGTTTTGCTGCATGGCCCCCCTGGCTTAGGAAAGACAACCTTATCCCATATCATTGCTAATGAGATGGGGGTTGGTATCAAAATTACTTCTGGACCTGTATTGGATAAACCGGGTGATTTAGCAGGATTATTGACAAATCTCGAAGAAGGGGATGTTTTGTTTATCGACGAGATCCACCGTTTAAGCCCTTTAGTAGAGGAATATCTCTATTCGGCAATGGAAGATTTCAAAATTGACATTATGTTGGAAACGGGACCAAATGCGCGGTCTGTTCAGATATCCCTGAATCCGTTTACCTTGATAGGGGCCACAACGCGTTCAGGTCTTTTGACAGCCCCCTTGCGTGCTCGTTTTGGAATTAATTCACGCTTACAATATTATGATGCAAAGCTGCTGACAACTATTGTGCTGCGCTCGGCTCATATCTTAAACACACCGATTTCTGATGAAGGTGCCTATGAGATTGCGCGAAGGAGCAGAGGGACGCCCCGGATAGCCAATGCTTTACTGCGTCGTACAAGGGATTTTGCACAGATAAAGGGCAATGGGAGCATCGATAAAGAAATCGCTAAGTACGCTTTGCATGCGCTTAATGTGGATGAAAATGGTTTAGACGAGATGGACAACAAAATCTTAACGACCATTATCGACAAATTCAAAGGTGGTCCAGTAGGATTAAAGACCGTAGCCACAGCAGTTGGGGAGGATGAAGGTACGATTGAGGAAGTCTATGAACCTTTTCTGATTCAAGAAGGATACATTATGCGGACGTCGAGGGGACGCGAGTGTACCGAGGCTGCTTATAAGCATTTGGGCCGTGCCAACCTCTCGAAAGGAAATACATTGTTTTAAGCGCGAGTGAAAAGTATATTTTAATTTTTCTGCTGAATAATTTTATTAGTCCGGCTCATTAAGGCCGGACTAGGTTTTGTCCGTTGAAAATAGCTTATCTGGGCCTGTAATTCCTCATATATCCAAGGGTGCTTCTTTCGCAAGTTATTTAAGATGTCCAGGCAGTTGACCAGTACAGCGACAGGACATGTAGGTTCAATCATCCATTGGGAGGAATACTCGATAATTTCTTCTTCTATCTCATTTTGAAGCGTATATTCTTTGTTTTTTTTCGATGTCAAAAATAGCAGAATTTTAGTGTAGCTTCTAAGGCAGCTCCAGTTTTTTTGTTTTTTTAAATTGTCCAAGAACTGCGGGAGAACAGATTTTAGCAATGTTGTATTCTTTAAAACGATGGTTTCAAATACCCAGGCGGCGCGAAAGGCAATCTTTTTGTCCTTCTCTAAGGAGATGTTCAGCAGATCGGCCAGGGTTATTCCTTGAAGAATATCCAAAGAAAAATCCGTTACCTCGAAAGATCTCAAGGTAACGGATAAAAATGCTAATTTTTCATTGTAGGTCATGTAACCGTTATTTTTGTGGCTTTTCTCGATTCATTTCAGTCATGTCAACTTCGTTCATCTTGGAATCACCCAACAGATATTGGCTAAAGTAATCGCCCATTTTCCAGAAGAAATACTCAGTCATATCGCCAAAGCCATGTCTTTGTCCAGGTAATAGCAGGAAATCAAATCTTTTGTTAGCCTTTATCAATGCGTCTACCATGCGAATGGAATTTGCCGGGTGCACATTGTTGTCAATATCTCCGGTAGCGATAAGTAGTCTACCTTTTAGGTTTTTTGCGAGCTCTGTATTTTTATTGATTTGGTAGGAGAATGTTGTATCGCCTTTAGCGGATACTTTTTCTGTTACCCCATGATGGCGCTCACTCCACCAGCGGTTGTAGATCTGATTTTCATGGTTTCCTGCACCAGATACCGCGACTTTAAAGAAATCAGGGTAAACAAGCATTGCGGCTGTAGACATAAATCCACCTCCGGAGTGGCCGGTTATACCAACGCGGTTGATGTCGATGTATTTATAGCGATCTGCAAGCTGTTCCGCAGCGACTTTTTTATCTTCCAAACCATAGTCACGCAGATTGCCATAGCCATAGGTATGATACCATTGTGAACGTGAAGGATGTCCGCCACGGTTGCCGACTGTGATGACGATAAATCCAAACTGAGCTAGCCTGTCGATTCTGTCCATGCTTCTTCCAAAGGATTTATTGACAGCCTCGGTTTGGGGCCCTGGATATACATATTCCACAATGGGGTAAGTTCTGGTACTGTCAAAGTCAAATGGTTTATACATGACTCCATAAAGATCCGTGGTACCATCTCCGGCTTTTACTTTAAAAGGTTCCGGGAATTTGTACCCTGCAGCAAATAGTAAGGATAGATCTGTTTTTTCCAGTGTCATTACTTTCTGTCCATTGCTATTGTATAAGACCGATTCAGGAGTCGTGTTTACTCTGGAGGAATTATTGATAAAATATCGGGAAGATTCGCTCATTTCCACTTGGTGATCAAAGTTTCCCGGATTTAATAATTTAATTCCGGAGCCATTTGTATTGACACTGTACTGATGTAGATAATAAGGGTCTTCGTTTTTCTCACGGCCCGATGCTGTAAAGTATAGTGTTCCTGAAGCAGGGTCTAAACCGGTAATTTCCTCCGTATGAAAGGCACCTTTTGTAATTTGATTAATCAATTTTCCATTCGTGTCGTAAAGGTAGTAGTGACCCCAGCCATCTCTTTCTGACCAATGGACCAATTGCTTTTTGTTTTCGATAAGGAATGGTTTTTGAACATCCAAATATACATTGGAACGCTCCTGGATAATATTTTTTACCGTACCATTTATATTGACTTTTAGGAGATCAATCCGTTTGAGGTCACGGCTAGAGCGTGAAATGTAAAACTCTTCGTTATTGCCTAACCAGTAGTTGATAAAATAATCCTCTTTATAAGAATTTTTATCCGGAGTTTTTGTCCAGGTAGAGATGGTCTGATTTTTAAACGCGGATATATTGATGCGGCGTGGAGATTTTGCTGCTGCATCGAAGATATAAAGTTCAGTTTCCGTCGAATCGACTTCGCCCGGCATTTGGTATTTATAGGTTTCAAGTGTCGGCCTGGCTGAGCCAACATTATTGATTACCCATAAGGGTTTTAGAGAACGGTTGTCCTTTCTGGTCAAGGTGAAATAACGTCCATCCGGCGACCAGCTGATCCATACTCGTTTACGTTTTGGGTCATTGTCTTTGTCTTTTTCCTCACCTGTAGTTGTGCTGTATTCATCACCGCCCCAAGCATAATATTGTACACCGTCTTTTGTTATCTGGTGCTCTACAATGGTGCTATCTTTTTCATTCTTTACCGCTTTAAGGTAGTTGGGTTTGTCCATCCAATACAAGTTGTAATCTTTCGCAAAATAGACTGTATTGGTGTCAGGGGAGAATGTCGCCCAGCCCAATGGTGATTTTACTTTTGTTGAGTCACTTATTTCAACGACAGACTGTGCAGCTAAGTCATATTCCAGATAAAATAGTTTCTTTTTAGTCGTATCGGACTTATTCTTGAGCTTTTGTATTTCATCTTTGGATTTTACGGTGTCTTTGGTACTCTGAACCTGAAACCTTAATTTTTTCTCATCCTTGGTAAATCGAAGCCCCTGTAATTCCAGATGTTGGGCATCAACAGGATTTTTAACTATTTTAGTAATTTGAGCGGCGAGGTTGTCATTATTGAAAAGAAGTTCTTTCTTTTTTAGTGCAGGGTTTACAATGTACCAGTTTCTTCCTTGTGGACTTGCGTAATCATACCAAAAGCGATCGGAAAAATTGATCCAATTTGGTTTGATGCTAGTCGAAAAAATCATTTTCTTTAATTTTTCAGGGGAGAATTTTGCAGCCAGCTGATAATTGGGCTTTATAGGCGTTTCTTTCGCCTGTTGTGCAGTGCTAACATAGGGCAATAAGCTCGCCGCCAAGATTAAGTAGTACTTATGCATTAATAATATAGATAATTGTATAATAATGGTTCCGAACGTAAAAATATCCATTATTAGGTTCTTTTGCGAATGATTCGTGTAATAATCCTATGATGGATAGAAGTTTTCATTGAAATTGACCAGAAAAAGTTCCTTTGTTGCTCGGGTAACCCCAGTGTACAGCCATCTTAAGAATTCAAGATCCAACATATCATCGTTTATATACCCCTGGTCGACAAACACGATTGGCCATTGGCCGCCTTGTGCTTTATGACAGGTAATTGCAAATGCAAATTTAATCTGAAGCGCATTATAATAGGGGTCTTTTTTGATTGCTTCGAGCCTGTCCTTCTTATCCATGATGTCGGCATAATCCAAGGCAATCTCTTCGTAGAGTGCTTTATGGGTTTCATAGGGCAGATTGGGGCTGTCTGTATAAAGGCTGTCTAGGATAACGCGGCAGGTGATGGGTTCTATTTCGTCAATGTCTACAAATTCAAGCGTGACATCTGCAAATCGAAATCCATGCTGATCGTGGATGTTACTTACTTTTCGCACTTTGGCCATATCGCCATTTGCAATAAATCCATCACCCATGTTGTTTTCCTGTAACCAGAAGTAGTTGTTTTTTACAACCATAATATAATCTCCGCCGGTGAGCTCCTCGTCCCGGAACAAAATCCTGTTCCTTATATTTTGGTTGTATAAATTTGCAGATCGATTTGAACGGCAGATAATCATTGTATTTTCGAGTCCATATTTGTCATATGCATAGTTTATACCTTCGATTAACCGTTCACCTGTCATTCTGTAAAGATCTTTAAATCCTTTTGTTATGAACTTTGGAAAAGGGAAGTCGTCTTGTTCTTCCTCTGCCGAGGTTATCTCTTCGCGTATTTTGGTTGCATTGTACAATATACCGGAGTCTTTGGATTGGCGGACAACCGTGGTTAGCTCAAAAGGATAAACGCAAAGGTGAAATTCACTTTCGAGATAGCTTGGGTTTAAGGCAGGGCTATCCAGGAGTCCTACAGGAGGTAATTGAGCCGTATCTCCAACAAATAATAGGGTACAGTTCTTCCCAGATTGCACATAACGGATCAAGTCGTCCAAAAGGCTTGCCGAAAACGCATTCACGGAAGCATTGGATATCATTGAGGCTTCATCGATGATAAATAAAGTGTCTTCATGCAGGTTCTCCGCCAAGGTGAAATCGAGCTGAAAAGAAACAGCAGATTTTTTACGGTATATTTTCTTATGGATTGTAAGTGCTTTGCGTCCCGAATAATAGGTGATCACTTTTGCAGCCCTGCCGGTCGGTGCCAGCAGAACAGCCTTTTTCCGCAATGCAGGCAGCACTTTAACCAGCGCAGAAATTAATGTTGTTTTTCCTGTACCCGCATATCCTCTAAGTACAAAGCAGGATTGTTTGTCAAAAGCGAGAAGAAATTCTTGCAATAATTCGAAAGCCTCCAACTGCTGTTCGGTGGCTTGCCAAGGGAATTGCTGTATTAACAGATTTTTGATGAACACCCTCAAAGTTATTTAAAAGGTTTGTCTTATCCTCTAGAAAAAGCTATTTTTGCTCTAAGAAGTTTTAATTTTTACAATTCAGCGAATGAATTATATTTCAAAACAATTTAATATTCATTATTTACCGGAGTACAATCTTTTGGTCAAGGCTGGCTTTCAGAAGGATGTCTTGGCGGTGGTTGATAAAAAGTCGATCGCACCGATTTTGATCGAGTATCCTTCAGAGGAGCCAATTTTGGATGCCACACGAATTATGAGCCTTCCGTTTCGATTTGTCCGCGTTGTGATACCACATCAAACTTTTACGTTTATTCCAAAAGAATTTTTTCTGAGTGAAAACATCAGTGATTACCTACAGTTTTTAGGCACAACTGATCTTGAAAATACATTTAGCTATTCTTTAGATAATCTTAATTTAGTTGCTGTATATCAGTTTGATGGTCTTTTATTGAATAGGTGGAAGCGGTTGTTTCCTGATGCTGTTATACTTCCAGAATTTGCGGTTGTACTTGACCGTGCGCAGGAGCGTGTATCCATTAGGGGGAGTGTATTGGGGCTTCATTTTGTAGCTGACAATACAGTTGATTTTTATCTTTTTAAAAATGGTGTTTTCCAGCTTTATAATAGTTTTGAAATTCATAATCTAGATGATATCAGCTACTATGTGCTTAATATTTTAACACAATTCAATCTAGGGGACTCCATCAATAAAGTGCTCCTTTCAGGAGAAATTCCAAATGAATCCTATTATAAACGTATCTCTACTTATGCGGGTGATATCGAAATATTGGATTTGAAGACAAAAGTCGTATTGGCGGATAGCGAGATCGAGTCAAATTTGGCCCCATATAATGTATTGTTTGATTCTATACTATGCGAATAATCGGAGGTCGTTTAGGTGGTTTAAGGCTGAATCCACCGACCAATTTACCTGTGAGGCCAACCACGGATATCGCTAAGGAAGCGCTGTTTAATATTTTACAGAACCGACTGGATTTTGATCGTTTAAAGTGTCTGGATCTTTTTGCGGGAACAGGGAATATTAGTTTTGAGCTCGCATCGCGGGATGTGGAATCAGTAGATGCAATAGATCTTCATTTCAAATGCGTGCAATATATCAATGAAACAGCCGGGAGGATGAAACTGGAGCAAATTAAAGCAAGGAAAGCCGATGTATTTAAGTTTATTGCCAGCTGTAAGAATACCTATGATTTTATTTTTGCAGACCCACCTTATGATATTCCTAAATTGCCACAATTGCCAAAATTAATTTTTGAAAAGGAATTGTTGCATGAACATGGGCTCCTTGTTGTTGAGCATCCGTCAACAAGACAGATGGAAGATCATCCAAATTTTATAGAAACTAGAAAATACGGGTATTCATCATTTTCCTTTTACGCTAAGACTATCTAATATGAAAATTGCTGTTTTTCCGGGCTCTTTTGATCCCTTTACTTTAGCTCATCAAGATCTTGTTGAGAGAGCAATGCCGCTATTTGATAAAATTATTATTGCAGTGGGCTATAACGCCAATAAAAAAGGAATGTTAGATCACGACGAGCGGGTAGATTCAATTAGCCGTGTTTTTAACGACGTAAGTAGGGTTGAGGTGCATAAATATAAAGGTCTTACAGTAGATTTCTGTAAGCAAGTTAAAGCACGTTTTATATTGCGTGGGCTCCGAAATACCAATGATTTTGAATTTGAAAATGCTGTTGCTCAAAATAATTTGTTGCTCAATAATGATGTTGAAAGCTATTTTTTAATGAGTAGATCTGGAAAGGCTCATATTTCTTCATCCATTGTTAGAGACGTGTGGTTTAATGGAGGAGATATCAGTGCGATGGTGCCTGTTTCTATTCTATCTTTGTTGAATGAAAAAATAAGATAAGTTACCTAAGTATAGGAAAAGCGATATTTAACGAAAATGGCTAACAGAATAATATTTTGTTGGCCATTTTTTATAACTGAAAAACAAGAACTTATATTCGTTATCTAACTAATATGTTTTCTTAAATTAAGGTCATTTCACTTTCTTGTATGCTGTGTGGCCAAATATTATTTGGTAATGCAATTGAAGTGTTTTTAATATTCTTATTTTCAGTGTGTTAAATTGTTTTTCCCTTGCTTTTAGTCTAGTAAGAGCTTGCTTTGTCCAAGAGAAAACATTCTTTCGGCGTCAGTTTGATTTCTACAGCTCTACTGAGTTCCTCGAGCTGTTGGATACTGGTTGCACTTACAATAGGCGCCGTAACTGAAGGCCTGTGTAGACTCCAGGCTAAGGCGATAGCTGACATACTAGCTTGTTGTGTATGTGCTATCTCAGCCAACACATCTAAAATGCGCAGGCCACGCGCGTTAAATTTGTCTTTTAATGCATCGTAACGCTTAGTCTCTTTGATGTCTTCAATAGATCGGTATTTGCCCGATAGGAAGCCACTGGCAAGTGAATAGTAACTGATTACGCCCAAATGATTATCAATGGCCAATTGTTCATACTGCTCTTCGTATTTCATACGGTCGTAAAGGTTATATTCAGGTTGGATAGCGATATAATATGGTAAATTGTGGTCTTCGGCCATTTGGAGGGATTCTGAAATACGTTCTGGACTTAGGTTTGAAGCACCGATCCATTTTATTTTTCCATTCTGGATCAGGTGATGATAAGCCTCCAGTGTTTCATCGATTCCAGTTGTCAGATCATCGTGATGAGATTGATAAAGATCGATTGTGTCTACGTTCAATCGCAGGAGTGAATCTTCCACAGATTTAATAATATACTCTTTTTTAAGATTAGGTTTACTATTGTCTATTCGACGTCCGCCGACTTTTGTTGCAATCTGAATTTTATCGCGAATATCTCTTTTGCTGATCCATTTGCCAATGATTGTTTCTGATTCGGACCCACTGTGACCCGGGACCCAATGTGAATAGTTGTTGGATGTATCAATAAGACTGAATCCCATATCGATAAAAGCATCTAACAGGGCGAAAGACTGTTTCTCATCGACGGTCCAGCCAAATACATTTCCACCAAAGACAAGAGGTTTGAATTCAATTTCACTGTTTCCGAGTTTTACTTTTTCCATGATCATTTGATTGTTTACTGATTAAAATTACGTAAAAAAGGCCATTTTCAATCAATTGATAGGGCATTGAAAAGTTTTTTTAAAATTTTCTCATTCATTTTCAGCGAGTTTTAAAAATGCGCGTTATGGTGATTTGGAATAATAAAAACTTTGCTTACTTTTGCATCATCCCAAACGGATATGCCCGGATGGCGGAATTGGTAGACGCGCTGGTCTCAAACACCAGTGGGAAACCGTGCCGGTTCGACTCCGGCTCCGGGTACTAAAGCTTCTCAATCGGGAAGCTTTTTTTATTTACTTACTTACTGCTTTTTATACTTAGTTTAAGGTAGTTTTGCGTGGTTCCTTATTCATTTCCAAAACTAATGGCTTTATTCTTCTACTTTTTAGCTTTCTCCATTAAAATGTATTAGAAATAAAAAACACCACAATACAGTGTATTATGGTGTTACATGAATATGTGGTTTGATTAGTTTTTTGCTAAGACCATTTCTGGTTCTTCTTTTCCGCCATGACAGGTTTTGCAGGAAATAGCTTTGGCAGGCGAGCTATCCCAACTACGATTAAAATACTTTTTGTTTATCTTTTGGGTCATCTTAATCATCGCTCGTCCAATTTCTTTTTTGTGGTTATCGTCACTTGCAAAATCCATTTTTTTAGGATCCTCTTTTGATGGTGCATGACAGAAACCACATTTTACGCCCAATGCAACGTTAAATTCCTTCATGGTGGAAATCAATTCATCGTGGGAGATATTCTTGGGAAGAACTTTTAGATTGGTTGGTTTTGGTTCTTCCTTAGGTTTTTCCTGTTGGAAACTGAATGCACTCAAAGCAAGCGCAATAGCCAACACCGATGCAATCGTACCTAATTTATTTATTTGTTTCATTTCTCTTTTCCTTTATGCTTAACTAAATATAGGGAGAAAGCGATAATTTTCAAATAGAAAATGAAGTTAATATGACAATTTAGATTGATTATTATTTACGTACTGCATCCGTAACGTTCCAGCTTTGACTATTGGACTGGTAGTTAATTGTCAGCATTTTCCCCTCAATCGTCACGTTTTTTAAGCCGGTGGTGTCGGAAGAGACCCAGGTGCTATCATTTGTTTTATTTAATACAAAGTCTGTAATATTCGGAATGCCTGTATAAAATTCAATTTTATAGGTGTTTCCGCTCACTTGTAAAACACGTATCAAACGATTATCCCGATCCACATCCAATGAATTATCCTGATATTGAACACGGCCTATAAAGCTGCCGGAAGCCCCTGCAGATCCGTCCCCTGTGTTATCTTTTTTTGCACATGAGGTGATTAGAATAATAGATAAACTGAGCGCAGCTAAAGGGATGAACAATTTCATGTGTGTAATTTTTGCTCTAAAATAAGACTTTTTGATCGAAAACTCAATTGATTAATCCAGAAATGATATTTATCGTCAATGCAACGACAAATGTATTTAAAGCAAAGGAGAGGAGGCCATGGAATAGCGCTACTCTTCGTATCTTTTTTGAAGAGATTCCAACGTCAGAAACCTGAAAGGTGCATCCCATCACAAATGAAAAATAAGCAAAATCCAAATAATCGGGCTTGTCGTCTCCCGGAAATTCCAGTCCAGTTCCGGCAGCTTTATTTTCATAGTATAAACGGGCGTAATGAAAGGTATATATGGTATGGACCAATCCCCAGGAGGACAGCATGGCTAACATGCAAATAATGATAATATACGCGTCATTTAACTGTTTATCCTTACTTGATATAATAATCATCAATACCGAAACAAAACAGCCTATGGTCACTAGGATGATAAATAACGACACGAAGAGACGGCTACCATCCTCTTGCTGTGCTTTCCTGGCAATGGAAGCAATCGGCATTGTGTAGAATGTGTACCAGGATATAGAAATATAGGATACACAAAATCCAAACCAGCATAACATTAAATTAAGCAGCGGAAGGCTTTTGATCGGCGAGAGCAGGTAGATCAACAGAAAGAAAAAGACCGAAATCAGTGCCCTATGGATGGATTGCATCCGATGCAGGTAGTAGCTCATTTTTTCCATTTCAGGTTCAATTAACAGTCAAATTGTTCTTCTGCTTCAAACATCAATGGGTTGCCGTTATTGGACAGAAATAGTAGCATAGCTTCTTCCTCATAATTTTTTGGATTGGAAAAAATAAAATCTAATGCACCATCTCGGTCGATATCCCCAACGAATAGAGTCGACATAAATACGTGGTCATATTGGTCAACCTGAAAAAGTATTTTCTCTTTATTTCGATTACTTGGAATATAAAGCAGCTTGTAATTGGTAACCTCATGAAACACCTTTTCGTGCCCTTTTTCATCTGTTTGTACTTCTGTGGATTTGATAGTTCCCGAGCCCTTAAGCTCGATCTTTTGGTTATTGAAAGAATATGCAACGGATTCTTTTGGCCAGACTTCGGAGTGACTTATTTTAACATGTTCCACAGCACCAGCTTTAAGCCCCTTGAGTTTCAAGAATAACAATGAATTTCTTCGTGATTCAACGCTTTTAGTCACTACTTGTGCGCAATCGTCAAAACCGTCCTTGACCTCATAATCGGCTTTACCTAAATAATATTGACCATTCTCTTCATAGAGATCATACCATTCTTTGTTTAATACTGTTGTAGGATCGTTCTTTTCCCATATACGATAGCTGCGCACTAGAAAAATCTGTCCTTGTGAAGAATCACTTTTAGGAGAAACGAACGATGTAGTGCTATCGCTAGTTGATAGGGCTAAACTATCCGAAGTGTTTGCTGTATCAGGTAAATTTCTGTGCTGTTTTGTAGAGGAGTTTGTACATGCCTGCAGGAAAAATAATCCCAGGATCAGGCTAATGTTAATGGAAATATTCATATACGGTGAATTTTGTTTAAATATATAAAATTCACCGTATATAAAGTAGCTTGGATCCTTAAGCGAGTATTTCTTTCAACAATGATAACGAATGGAGACACTTTTCATCATCAAAGATATAGGAAGTAGCCATGATCTCGTCCACTTTGTGATCGTTTACGAATTTTTCGATTTCCGGAAGAATTTTAGTGCCATCGCCGATAAATGCACAGGAAGCCATACTTTGCACGGCCTGTTCTATCGCCGGAATGCCTTTATAGATAACTTCCTGACTAGGTTCTGAAAGTGGCCTTCTGGTATTTGTCACAATACCGGCGAATAGATTATAGAAGCTTGTTGCCAAAAAATTGGCTTCTTCGGTACTATCGGCAGCAATAACATTTACACAAGAAATGAAATATGGCTTTTCCAAGGCATTAGAAGGAACAAAATTTTGATGATAGATCATGCTTGCTGAGGCAAACTGAGCTGGAGCAAAATGCGTTGCAAAAGCATAAGGAAGACCTAGACTAGCGGCTAAATAGGCACTATCGGTACTTGACCCGAGGATATAAAGTGGGATATCCAGTCCTTCTCCTGGAAATGCACGTACTTTTGCGTCATAGTTGTCTGCACTGAAGTAGCGCTGTAAGTCTTTTACCTCTTGAGGAAATTGAAATGCTGTATTCAAGTTGTTTCTACGTAAAGCCATTGCGGTCAATTGATCAGTGCCTGGTGCACGTCCTAAACCGAGGTCAATACGCCCTGGAAATAAGGTCTCTAAGGTTCCAAATTGCTCTGCAATGACTAAAGGAGCATGATTTGGCAACATGATCCCACCAGAACCCACGCGAATAGAACTGGTATTTGATGCGATATGTTGTATTAGGAGTGAAGTTGCTGAACTGGCAATATATTCCATATTATGATGTTCGGCCACCCATATTCTTTTAAAATCTAATTTTTCTACATGTCGGGCAATCTTAACAGTACGAGCCAATGCGCTCGCTGTATGCTCCCCTTTTTTGATCGGAGCCAAATCCAATGCTGATAATGCTATTTTATCCATACATTAAAATTACGGAGAAGATTTTCGACAATTGTAATGAAAATGTCTATTCTAGCATTCGCTGTGTATGTATGACACTAAATTGATCATTTAGGGTTGTCGTAAAAAAAGAAAAGGAGTTCCCAACGTCCTTGATTTTAAATTTCTTTTTAATCTCTTCTGTTTTGAGCGGGAAATTTTTGGCAATTATCCCTGATTGCAATGATTTCTTGTTTTTCTTGAAATCAGAAAAGGATTCTACCTGTTTTACGATGAATGTTTTACCAGGAAAGTTTTCGATCTTTTGATCGGAAGTGTAGAGATGCGTGTTTTTATGAAGTTTTTTGATGTTAAATAATTGGCCAACCGTTTTAAAGGCCCCGGCTTTGGAGAGAGCAACATCTGGTTCATATAAATAGGATAGTGGTTCGCTATATTCATTGACGAGAGCGCGCTCACTTTCATAGGTGAAGGAGATAACTTGTTGCTGTCCGTGATATAATCTGATGGCATGAACGACGGCGTCACCTTCATAATCTTTTTCTTGCACGAAAATAAGCTCTTTGCAGTCATTTTGTGAGGATACAACATAAACATCTTTTACATGTCTAAGCTGTTGTATGGCAGAAGAGATATCCAATAGTGGTGCAAGTTTGCTAATGATGGTGTTGCTGCGTTGAAAAAAGTCATCCTGCAATTGCACTAAATTAGGTTCACATTCATCCAATAAAAAGACTTTTTTGTTTTGAATTCTTCTCGAAGGATCTAAATAGATGTAATCAAATTGTTTGATTGGATCATTGAGAATGTAATCAACACCGTTAGCGGCAATGATCTGAAGGTTATCTGCTTTCAATACAGCGGCATTATGTTTTGTGATCGCTGCCAAATCAGGATTTAGTTCGCAAGACGTAACCTGTGCAGCCTGTTTTGAGAAGTAAAAGCTATCTACCCCAAAGCCACTGGTGGCATCAATCAAGCGTGTACCTTTTTTAATCAGTGAACTTTTGAATACTGCCGTTGTTTCCGAAGAACATTGCTCCAAGTTAAGCTTGGCAGGAAAATAGATCCCTGGCGTTTCCGCCCATAAGGGAATTTTTGCGCTCGCCCGTTGTCTTCCGTCGAGTTGTGCGGCAAGCTCGGAAGACAATATTCCTTCAAAAGGAGATTTTTTTAATGCAATTTTAGTAGGGGACTCAAGTGCGTTTTTATCTAAAAACTGTTGAATCTCCTCTTGAAGGATCAATGTATTCATTTATATTTTCTTTACGAGAAGCTGACAGGTATATGTATCCTTTAATTCACTAATAACTTGCTTATCAACCAAAACGCGATCAATTGTTTCTTGATTGTAATAACGAATTGTAATAAGTTCGAGTCCGGATTCATGTTTGACTTTGAACCTTTGCTCCAGCTCATTGATTAAGTCCACCAGATTTTTTCCTGTATCATCTACTGCAACGGTGAAATTGATAGCTGTGTTGTGCATCATATTGATTTTGATACGATGCTCGTAGAATAGATTGAAGATATCTCTTAAATTATCTTCCACGATAAAAGAAAAGTCCCTTGGAGAGATTGAAACAAAAATTTGATTTACCTTGAATATGAAAGAAGGGACAGGTAATGTTTGATTCGTACTTTTTATCATAGTACCCGGAGAATCGGGGTCGACAAAGGAACGTACGTTCAATGCGATTTTCTTATTCTGTAATGGTTTGATGGTTTTAGGGTGAATGACCGTGGCACCATAATAAGTGAGTTCGATGGCATCTGTATAGGATAACTCGGGAATTAGCTCGGTTTTCTCAAACCATTTTGGATCGGCATTAAGTACACCAGGAACATCCTTCCAAATCGTTACATTTTCAGCATTCAAACAAGAAGCAAAGATCGCAGCCGAATAATCGGAGCCTTCACGACCCAAAGTAGTTGTGAAATTTTCAGAGGTAGATCCCAAAAAACCTTGCGTAATCACGATATATTCGTCAAGTATTGCAGGCAACTCCGTGCGAATTTTTTCTTCAGTTTTATTCCAGTCTACAACTGCTTCGCGATACGTATTGTCTGTGAATATATAATCACGCGCATCGAGCCATTTTACCTTTTCACCAATAAAAGCAACATAAGCTGCCACAATCTTTGTCGAGATAAGTTCACCCATCGATACAATTTGATCGAAAAGATAATCATATGAATCTTGAGGTTCCTCCTCTAAAATCCACTCGATCTCCACAAAGCAGTTAGAAATCTCGTCAAATATAGGGTGTTCAGCGTCAGGAAATAATTCTCGAAGAATATGAAAGTGAAATTCTTTGGCCTCTTCCAATGTCTGAAATTGGTTGCCAGTATTGTTAAAATATTCTTTGGTCAATTTTTCTAGAAGGTTTGTTGTCTTTCCCATCGCTGATATGACAACTAACAAGGCTTCGCCCTTGTATTTTGAAATAATCCGCGCTGAATTTCTGACACTTTCTGCATCCTTTACTGATGCGCCCCCAAATTTAAAAACCTGCATTTATTTATTAGTTTAGTTGATTGCTAATTGATACTATTGATATAATGTAATCCTTTGTCAGAAATCAAATGTTTGAATGTCGTGTAGGGAATACGTAATTCTGTATTTCCCTCTGCATAGGATTTGATCTCATACACGTTATAATAAAATAGAATATCGTCCTTTTCAAACGTAAAATTATCTGCGAGCGAAAACCTACCATCTTCAAAAAAATACTTTCCACTTAAAGAATCGTCCGCGCTTAACCCTTCTTGTTTGCGGAAATATTGCTCAGCGATTTTGACAAATTTATCTTTATTCTCTTTCTGAATAATGTCATCAATCATAATCTGTTTGTTTGACTGTCTATCGAAGTTTGAATAGAGGGTGAAGTGGTCCCCATGTGCACCGCCCGTGTATTCGTCCTGCTTTGTTCTTAGTCCCAAAAAAACAGGAGTATTGGCGATCACATCGACCTGTAGATCCCGGTTCCAGGTTGCAGTGGATTTGCCGTTATTATCCTCCACATATTCATTGTAAGAATTAATAAAACGATGGGCGGCCTCCTGCATACTTGTGTCGCCTTCGAGATGAACAATATTGGTGATAAGTTCATTAATTTTATCTTCTTGAAAAACAGGGTATTTTGCGCGAAAATACGTTGTGTCCAATCGATCATCTTCTTTAAGAAAATAATTGCTATGCTCATCTATGCTTTTTTGACTATAGGAGAGTGTGTCCGTGAGCTGTGCCGCTATAGCGGCCTTTTTGTGGTCATCGCAAGCAGATAGCAAACAGCTGATAACTAATATTATTAAAGAAAAGTAAAATCGCATTGAATAGATTATCTCCGTTATTTAATAAGTGATTGACACATTGATCCATTCGGCATCAAAGTTTGCTTTATATTTTTCATAAAACTTTATAGCGGGTTCATTCCAATCGAGGACTTGCCATACCATGCCATGGAATCCACATTGTTTGCCGTAAGCTAAAGTTTTATCAAAAAGCAGTTTTCCTATCCCTAAACCTCGCATGCTTTCGGTGACAATCAGATCCTCCAAATAGAGTCTTCTGCCTTTCCACGTTGAATATCGGACATAATATAATGAAATTCCGACAATTTCGCCATCCACTTCAGCAACGAATGCGCCCCAAACGGAATTCTTTCCAAAGCCTGCATCTTTAAATTCTTCAAGTGATACTGTGACTTCGTCTGGTGCTTTTTCAAAAATAGCCAATTCTTTAATCAGCTCAAGCATTTGTGGGCAATCATTGTCGATAGCCTCTCGTATGGTTGCTTTAATCATTGTTTTTGAAGTGCTTAATTACTCTTTTACCAAATATTGTGCTTCCGATGCGTACCATTGTTGAACCTTCTTCAATCGCCAGCTTATAGTCTGAAGACATCCCCATGGAGAGAATACAGAAATATTCTTCTTTCCGGTAAAAACTTGTCTTAATTCCATCGAATAACATTTTTAACTCATAGAATTCAGCCTTAATGACTTTTTCTTTATCCGTATTGGATGCTATGCCCATTAAGCCACAAATTCGAATATTTTTTAATTCGAGAAACTCGTCGTCGCGAAGAAGCTCAACTAGCTCGGCATGGTCGAAACCAAATTTTGTTTCTTCTTCTGCAATATATACTTGCAACAAACAGTCGATTGTACGCTTCGCTTTCTGAGCATGTTTGTTAATCTCCTTTAATAATTTTAATGAATCAACTGACGCAATTAAGCTGATGAATGGTGTAATATATTTAACCTTATTTGTTTGAAGGTGGCCAATCATATGCCACTGAATATCTTTAGGTAAAAGCGCTGCTTTCTCTACTAATTCTTGAACATGATTCTCACCAAAGATACGTTGTCCTGCCTCATAGGCTTCCATAATGTCCGAATTGGATTTTGTTTTTGAAACTGCTACAAGTTGTACCCCAACAGCCTCGGTTTCCAATCTTAACGTTTCTAAATTACTAGCAATACTCATTTCCGATATAGTTTTGATGATGTAAAAAGTGCCAAATGTCGGTGCTTTTTGTAAATTTGTACAAAACTACGAAATGCTACGATTAATACTGAATCTACTTGCAGTGATTTTTTTATTTGGTTCTTGTGTCGGAACTGGGGAGAAAGATATTATCTCTCAAAGTAAGTTTGTGGATGCCTTGACAGAAATTCAGCTGACAGACTCTTATCTTAATATTTTACCCATTGATAGTGCACGTAAAGTGATGTTGCCTTTGTATCAAGTGACCTTTGATAAATATGGATTGGATTCGATTTCTTTTCGAAAGAACTTAGACTATTATGGTAAGGATGCTGAAGTAATGTCTGCGATTTATAAAAAAGTGGAGGATAATTTAACGAAGGAAAATAAGATTTATGCAGATATAGAACGGAAAAAACAAGATTCAATTCGAACGCGTGATTCAATCCAGAATATGCGTCTTCAAGATAGTACCAATCGTGTTATGCGTGCACAACAGGCTTATCAGGAACGAATTGCAGCACTTATCCATTATCTGCCAAATAAGACGAAATTCAACTTTAGGGAAGCTTCTTCCTTGTTTAATACCAGTGTTCAAACAAAGACTGGTATAAGCTTGAATGGCTATCTCATGAACCAGTTGTCGGTCGGTAATTCAAATTTACCAATTGAATCACCTTCTCCACAGAAAGATACAGCTTCCCAACTGAAAACACCTGGTACTTCAGTCAAGGATACTGTTGTGACACAAAAGCATGTGGAGCCACAATTACCAACAAATGAATTGGAAAAAAGACCAATTCTTACGCCGCCGCAGCATATCAAGCCGCCGACGAAACTTTAACCATCAAAGAATATAATTTCTATGGTATATCCAATAAATGCAATTGATAAACTCGGGTTTTCCGAGATAAAAGATAAAATAAAACAAAAATGCCTAAGCGAGTCGGGGCGTGAGTTGGTTGAAAAAATTCAACCTCAAACTCGGTTTGACCAAATCGACCGGTTTCTAAGACAAACCAGCGAGTTTAAGGATCTTCTATTGAATGATGGCGCATTTCCGGTTGAAAATTTCTTTCCGCTTCGATCTATTATTGAGAAAGCTCGGGTAGAGGGGACATTTTTATTCGAGGATGAATTCTTTCGGGTATTATTATCCCTCAAGACTGTCTACGCGATTATTCGTTATTTTAATGAACGGGAGGGACTCTATCCCAATCTAGAGGTATTATTTGAACATTTACCGATCGAGAAGGGAATTATTCGCGATATTGAAATGATCATTGATGAACGTGGAAAGCTTAAAAATAATGCTTCTCGATTATTGTTGGAAATAACCCAACAGATTCAACGAGCGGAACAGGAGGCACTTAAACGTATCAATAGTATCTTTAAGAGCGCACAGGACAGTGGCTGGACAGCGGACGGGAATCTGACGATACGGGATGGAAGGCTCTGTATTCCTATTCTTGCGGAAAATAAAAGAAAGCTCAAAGGTTTGATTCATGATGAATCAGCTACAGGACAAACAGCTTATATAGAACCTGAAGAAGTATTTCAGTTAAATAATAAGATTAGGGATTTAGAGTTTGAACGTAGACGTGAGGTCATCCGTATTTTAGTGGAGCTAACGGACAAGGTCCGACCACATATTCCGCTATTGCTTTCCTATCATAGCCTATTGACCAAAGTAGATTTTGTGCGTGCGAAAGCACTTTTTGCTTTGGATATTGAGGCGGAGATGCCGGAGTTATCGAAGGAGGCCGAGATTAATTTGGTCAATGGTCGACACCCGCTTCTATTGCTGAATCAGCATCATACTGTTGTTCCGTTGAATATTCAAATCGATAATATTCAACGCATTATTGTTGTCTCAGGACCGAATGCAGGAGGGAAATCTGTATGTATGAAAACGGTTGGCCTGTTGCAAATCATGGTGCAATCGGGCTTATTAATACCAGCGGAACCGACAAGTAAAGTCGGTGTTTTTAAGCAAATATTTGCAGATATAGGCGACGATCAATCCATTGAAAGTGATTTAAGTACATACAGCGCGCATCTGTCCAAGATGAAATATTTCACGGAATTTGCAAACGGGCGTACTTTGGTACTGATCGATGAGTTTGGAACGGGTACTGACCCTTTGTTTGGAGGACCTATTGCTGAGGCTGTATTGGAATCACTTAGCAAAAAGCAAATTAGGGGAGTTGTGACAACACACTATTCAAATCTTAAAGTTTTTGCTAGTAACACGACGGGTTTGGAAAATGCTTCAATGTTATTTGACAATCGCGAAATGAAACCGATGTATATCCTTCAAATTGGCAAGCCAGGAAGCTCTTATGCTTTCGAAATCGCGCAGAAAATAGGATTAGGTAAGGATATTCTGGAATCTGCTAAAAGTAAAATTGGTGTTCAGCAGAAGAAAGTAGATACACTATTGATCGATCTTGAACGAGAGAAGAAAGAGGTGTTTGATACAAAAATTGCTATTAATAAGCGCGAGAAGGAACTGGAGTCGATTAAATCGGAGTATTTGGAATTGCAAAGTTATTTGGAAGAAAATAAGCGCGTGATTTTGAAGAAGGCGAAAGAGGAAGCGCAGCAGATTATTAAAAGTTCGAATAAGTTAATCGAAAATACCGTAGCACAGATCAAATCTGCAAAAGCGGATAAAGAGAAAACACGTGAGTTGCGCAGCAATTTGGATCAGGCACTTCAAGCTGTTCTCCCCAAAGAGCAAAAACCAGCAAAGCAAATCGTCAAAGAGAAAACACCTGAATCCACTGTATTAAATATTGGGGATTGGGTGCAGATTATTGATAATGGTGCTGAAGCGCAGATTGTCGAAATTGCAAAGAACAACCTTATTCTTGCCATGGGTGAATTGCGTACTGTTCAAAAGCGAAAGAATGTCGTTAAACTCGAAGGTCGGGAAGGGAAGAAGTCCGCAAAAAGCCTGTCAAAATCACTGTCTTCTGGTAGTGTTGCTGATTTTAAACCAGAACTTGATTTAAGAGGCATGCGCACAGAAGACGCACTGAATGAATTAGAACGTGTTCTGGATCGGGCCGTCATGATAGGTTACCCATCGTTAAAAATTATTCATGGTAAAGGTGATGGTATTTTGCGCAAATTTATTCGCGACTACCTCCGTAAATATAGCCATGTAAGCCGTTTTGAGGACGAGCATCAAGATCGTGGGGGCGATGGTATAACATACGCTTATCTATAGCCTATATTGCATGGAGCTGCGAATGTTTGGAGTTCCATGTTTCATCTTTCTGCAAAGTTTAGTATGGAGAATATTATTAACTTTTTGACTAGTGAGCCTTTGTTAAACGCGATCACTTCAATTCTGTGTGGCAGTTTAATTGGTTTTGAACGTGAGTATAGGAATAAATCTGCTGGATTTCGAACGGTAGTACTTATTTGTTTCGGTTCGGCGATGTTTACTATTGTCTCCTGTTTGTTTATTGGAAATAGTACGGATCGCGTAGCTGCAAATATTGTGACTGGTATAGGCTTTATTGGCGCTGGTGTGATCTTTAAAGGCAAGCTATCGGTCAGTGGTCTCACAACGGCGGCCGTTATTTGGGCGACAGCTGGTATTGGAATGTTTGCCGGATTGGGGCAACTGGTTTATGCCATTTCCTTTGCTGTCTTTATGGTGGTAATACTCGCGCTTTTTCAGCGGATAGAAATTCTTCTGGCTCGTTATTACCTAATCCGTTCTCTACACGTGAAATTTAGTTCCAATGAGTTTTATCACTTACATGAGTTTGAACAATTGGCATTGGATTTTAAGATTAAAGCTACTAGACGTGTTATTGAAAAGATCAATGGTAAGTTGGAGGTAATGTATGATATTTCTGGCAAAATGACCGATCTAGATCGTTTTAACCAACAATTGGCAGGTTCATTAGTTATAGATGAGTTTTACTATAACAAATAAACACATCTATAACTAATTTCAGCATAGCTTAGGTTGTTTCTTTACCTCCAAAAGTAATCAAAACCATGCCTGAAATAATGACAAACATACCTAGTACTTGCTGCCAGCTCAATGAACTTTTAAAATATAGCGCCATCGCCAACTGGACGGTCAAAAACGTACCGCCAGAACATAAGGCAATTACGATGGGTTGAGAGACATTTTTAAATAACTGTACAAGAAACCAACTTGCTGATAAAAGAATAATGTTTCCAATAATTAAAGTTGTCCATTTATACTTCGGATGTACCCCGCCAAGTTTAAATAGGATAGATGAAATAATTTGACAGGCCCAAAATGCCACAAAATAGATATAGTTCAGCATAGATTTTTTATTCGTATCTACTATAAGCATTGTTAAAAGATTGGCGCATCGAAGCGAATTGATTGATCACACTCTTTAGAAATTCTTCGTCGAGTAAATCAAATACCCCATTTACACCGCCAATTATATCCATTTCTGCAATTTTATAGGATTGTTCTAAGTTTCCTTGCTCAAATTTAATAATGAATTTTTGATTCATACCAAAAATTGAAATCTTGCAATCGGGATGGGGGAGTTCAGCTATTAATCTCATGTAAATTTCGTGTTTTTTAAAATTAGCATAAAAATATAAAAAAACGCCCAAATGCAATGCATTTGAGCGCTCAGGATTATGATATGATTAGAAAAAGGCGTGTTATACGATACCTTGTGCTTTCATCGCGTTAGCGACTTTTATGAAACCACCAATATTGGCACCTTTCAAATAATTAACGAATCCACTGTCTTGGCCATATTTCAAACAAGTTTCGTGAATGCTTTCCATAATAATTTTTAAGCGATTGTCAACTTCTTCTGTACACCATTGTGTCCGGATTGAGTTTTGAGACATTTCTAAACCGCTGACAGCAACACCTCCAGCATTCGCGGCTTTACCGGGTGCAAAACTGATTTTTGCGTCTAGAAAAACTTTAATAGCTTCTGCAGTAGAAGGCATATTGGCACCCTCAGCTACGCAGATACAACCATTTGCTACAAGCGCTTTAGCATCCGATTCTTCTAATTCATTTTGTGTTGCACATGGCAATGCGATATCACATTTAAATTGCCAAGGCTTTTGACCAGGTAAGAACTGGGCATTCGGATAACGTGCAGGGTATTGATCGAGGTTTCTTCCCAAGGTAGCCCCAAATGCCATTTTTTCGGCATCAAAACCATCAGGATCATAAAGTGTACCCAAGCTATTTGAAACTGTAATCACTTTGGCACCAAGTTGAACGGCTTTTTCAACAGCGTAAAAGGCTACGTTGCCAGCACCAGATACTGTCGCTACTTGACCTTGTAAAGATTTTCCTTGATATTTAAATATACAGTCAACAAAATATAGAAGCCCATAGCCAGTAGCTTCAGGACGAATATATGATCCACCCCATAATTCACCTTTACCTGTTAGAACACCTGTAAAATTGTTTTGAAGTCGCTTAAATTGACCAAATAGGAAACCTATTTCACGTCCACCAACGCCAATATCTCCTGCAGGAACATCTGTATCTGCACCAATATGACGATAAAGTTCAGTCATAAAGCTTTGACAAAAACGCATAATTTCATTATCTGATTTACCTTTAGGGTCAAAATCAGAGCCTCCTTTACCACCACCAATTGGCAGTCCTGTTAAGCTGTTTTTAAATACTTGCTCAAAAGCGAGGAATTTTAAAATACTTTGATTAACAGAAGGAGCGAAGCGGAGACCGCCTTTATATGGACCGATTGAACTGTTCATTTGAACACGATAACCACGATTTACCTGTACCTGATGGTTATCATCCAACCAGGTTACACGGAAGGATATAATCCGCTCTGGTTCAGTCAGTCTTTCAAGAATCTTTTGGTCGAAAAATTCAGGATGGTTTTCGGTAATATAAGGAAATAAATCCTCGGTAACTTCTTTTACAGCTTGTAAGAATTCTGGTTCATTTGGATTGCGTTTCTCAACGATTGAGATGAACTCGTTAAAATTTTTTGACATGTTTTAATTAGTAAAATTTCCCTTTGGCTGGCACTAATTTATGTATTTTTTAATGAAAAACCAATATTTGTTAATTATTTACAAATATTAATCTGTTTTAATGAAATTTCATATTTTATATTTTTCGTTTAAAATAGACGATTCATTGGTGAAATGTGTGTGTAGTGATAAATTGACTGTATTTTGTTCGATTTTTATTATTGAAAAACGAAAATGATTCTGTTTTGATAAAATAGATTGAAATAGAGCTAATAATTATAAAATATCTAACATCTAACGCTTTTTTATGATTATTTGGCAAATATTTTAGCTTAGTTTTAACTCGGAGGCCTATATCCTTTTTGTATATTAGTTATTTATAATTTATATTATGTTAAATAGATGTTTTGAATACTCTCCTTTTATATTGATTCAATAGTATTTTTGTAAATCAACAGTTTTTAATAATAAGCCGAATACTGGGATGTTGGTTGTAATAATTGTCTCTGCTTTTGTACTACAGTAAATATAAAAGGAACCCAAACATTGTCTGAGTTCCTTAAAAAATATTTAGGTTGAATATTTACGATTAATCGTCTTTGTTAGTCGACAGCTTGGATCATCAATGCGCCGACTGTTAAATTTGTCCGCGGATCAATAACAATGGCTTGAGAATTTGCGGCATTTTCCTGCTGTAAATCAAATACTAGATTCTCTGCAGATTTAAGGGTTATTCGACCAATATCATTTAGTTTGATCGGGTCGTGGTATATTTTTTCCTGTGTATTGATATCAAATTTATACAACACATCTACGATCTTAACTTTGGTTAATTTACTGTGACTTTGGACAAGATACACTTGTGTTGTATCCAAAGGTTTATTGTCGAACCAACATAAATTTGCTTGAATATTACGCTCAAACTTTGGTGGATGTTCTACACTCGTAATGGTATCGCCACGACTAATATCAACATCATCACTGAGGTGTACAATAACAGATTGTCCGTTTTCAGCCCGTTGAAGTTGT
This sequence comes from Sphingobacterium sp. HSC-15S19, assembly GCF_050433745.1. Taxonomy (NCBI): domain Bacteria; kingdom Pseudomonadati; phylum Bacteroidota; class Sphingobacteriia; order Sphingobacteriales; family Sphingobacteriaceae; genus Sphingobacterium; species Sphingobacterium sp. HSC-15S19. Next base: position 23,877 of record NZ_JBNPWQ010000034.1, on the reverse strand, counting down.
TGTCCGTTTAATTCAATCGCTTGAATTGTACTATATGTTTCTGCTGGATAAACAATAACCTGGTCACCAACCGTTAATCCCTCTCCTAGTACGCGGCCTGCATAACCTCTATAATCGTGCAAATCATCTGTTTGCGGTCTTACAACCCATTGGACGGGAAACCGCCAGCTGGCTGCTTCCTGTTCGTGAATTTCCACATTTTCTAGGTAATCCAATAAAGATTCGCCTGCATACCAACTCATTCTTTCGGACTTATGGACAATATTGTCTCCTTTTAAGGCTGAAACTGGTATGAAATCAATATCCTTAAGTCCGAGATTGGTCGCTAAAGTTAAATAATCGGCTTTGATCTGTTCGAAAATAGAAGCGCTATAATCGACCATATCCATCTTGTTTATGCAAACCAAAACTTGTTTCATGGCCAATAATTTAGCAATGAAAGAATGGCGTTTTGTTTGCTCTATTACACCTTTACGTGCGTCAACCAAAATGATTATAAGATCCGAATTGGACGCGCCAGTTACCATGTTTCTGGTGTATTGGATATGTCCTGGAGCATCGGCTATAATATATTTTCGGTGTTCGGTCTGAAAATATTTATATGCTACGTCGATTGTTATCCCTTGTTCGCGTTCAGCTTTAAGTCCATCAGTCAATATGGCCAAGTCTACTGTTCCGTCGTCATTTTTACGGTTGGCACGTTGTATAGCTTCCAATTGGTCATCCAAAATGGAGTTTGTATCGTATAGTAATCGGCCAATCAAGGTACTTTTACCATCATCTACAGAACCGGCCGTTATAAATTTCAATATATTCATTGTTGTCAATATCAGGTATTTGATTTGAATTAAAAGTATCCTTGTTTTTTGCGTTCTTCCATAGCTGCTTCCGATACCTTATCGTCCATTCTGGCGCCACGTTCACTTACCGTTGAGGCCTTGATCTCAGCGATAATATCATCTAGCTCAGTTGCCGTTGAATCTACCGCTGCTGTACAAGTCATGTCACCCACAGTTCTGAAACGTACAGATTTACGTTCTATATTATCCTCTGCATCGATATTTAAGAATGAGGCTGCAGCCATCAATTGCCCATTTCGGGTAATAACCTCCCGTTCATGGCTGAAATAGATAGATGGCAATGCGATCTGTTCGCGTTTAATATAATTCCAAACATCGAGCTCGGTCCAGTTTGAAATGGGAAACACGCGTACATTTTCACCTTTATTTATTTTGCCATTAAAGATGCTCCACAGCTCGGGTCTTTGGCGTTTGGGATCCCATTGTCCAAATTCGTCACGCACTGAGAAGATTCTTTCCTTGGCACGGGCTTTTTCTTCGTCCCTACGTGCGCCACCGATACAAGCGTCAAAACCATGTTTTGAGATTGTATCGAGTAAGGTAACCGTCTGCAAGGCATTTCGACTTGCATTTTTTCCCTTTTGTTCAACAACTTTCCCTTGATCAATGCTGTCTTGAACATAACCAACAATAAGTTTTTCTCCTATATCTTCAATCAGAGAATCCCTGAAAGTGATTGTTTCGGGAAAATTGTGACCAGTGTCAATGTGAACTAATGGGAAAGGAAATTTACCCGGTCTAAATGCTTTTTTTGCCAAGTGAACAAGTGTAATCGAGTCCTTACCACCAGAGAATAATAGCGCTGGTTTTTCAAATTGTCCGGCTACCTCTCTTAAAATATATATTGCTTCCGCTTCTAAATGATCTAAATAGTCCATTCTCTGAAATAATAAAATTTGATTTAATGAATTTGGGTTTCTGCTTCGCTATTTTATGATTAAACACCGTGCAAACCACATTCTTTTTTACTTTGATCTTCCCACCACCATCTACCAGCGCGGAAGTCCTCTCCTTCTTGTACCGCTCTTGTACAAGGTTGACAACCGATACTTGGGAAACCCTTGTCGTGCAGCATATTGTAAGGGATATATTGTTCTTTACAATACTTTTTTACTTCCTCAAAAGTCCAGTCAAATAAAGGATGGATTTTGATGATTTGGTTTGCTTCATCGTATTCGATAAAGTCCATATCGTGGCGATTGATGGATTGATCTGATCGGATGCCCGTTACCCAAATTTTTTTTCCTTTAATCGCACGTTGTAAAGGTTCAATTTTCCTTATCCTACAACATTCCTTCCGATTCTCAACCGACTCATAGAAGGAATTTGGGCCTTTTCTGCTGATAAAATCTTCCAACAATGTTGTATCAGCAGTATAGGTTTTGATGTGCAATTGATAACGCTCCAAGGTACGGCTCCACAGGGAATAGGTTTCTTTGAACAGTCGTCCAGTATCCAGCGTGAATATTTCGATATTGATACTATTTTTACCGATCCATTCCGTGATTACTTGATCCTCAATACCGAAAGAGGTCGAAAAAACTACCTCATTAGGAAATAGTGATGCTATTGTTTGTAAGAGCTCCACTCCTTTTTTTTCGCCAATAATTTCTTTAATTTTCTTAACGTTCATAACGTAATATATTTTTGGTATGCTCGTTCAACTGCTTTACTTTGTATTCGAAATCTCCTCTAAGCTGCTCTCGATAAGTACTCATGAGTGACAGTGTTTCGTCAATTTCCTCAGGTAGCAGGTCATTTAATAGTTCTTTCACCCTTTTGGCAATTGTTGGTGATTTACCATTGGTGGAAATGGCTATTTTCAGGTCGCCTTTTTTTACAATGGATCCCAGATAGAAGTCGCATAAGTCGGGTTTGTCCGCAGCATTAAATAGGATGTTATTTTGCGTTGTTAGATTACGCAACTGCTCGTTAAGCTCTATGTTATTGGTTGCTGCAATGACAAGTTGTTTGTCGGTAAGGTCATCTGGTGTAAATGGGCGAATGTAGAGCTGAATTTGTGCGTAATTTTGCAATAGTTCCTCAAATTCTGGGATGATTTCCCTAGTCACAATGGTGAGTCTTAATTTCTGATCATTGGAAATTAAAGCCTGAAATTTTTCCAATGCAACTTTCCCGCCTCCAACAAGTAAGGTGTCAATTTGATTTAGTTTGACGAATATTGGAAATAGCTGGTTCATATCTATAAAGCTAAAGCTTTTTCTTTAATGTTCTGGAATGAACGATGCTTGGCAACGACCTCGCCGATTACAATAATCGCTGGTACACCGACCCTTTTCTCAGTTGATTCATCAAGAATATTATCGATAGTACCCAGTACAACCTTTTCATTAGGCAATGAACCATTTTGAATCAAGGCTATTGGTAAATTGTGAAGATTTCTTTGACGGTAAATTTCCACGATCTCTGCCAATTTTCCATAGCCCATCAAGACAACGACGGTGGCCTTGGATTCTGCCGCCAGATAAAGATCTGTTGATAGTGAGCCATCCGATTTGGAGCCTGTGATGACCCAAAAGCTCTCACTGATTCCCCGGTAAGTTAATGGAAGTTGTTGTAGTCCGGTAAGCCCAATTGCGGAGGAAATACCCGGTACAACTGCAGTTTCAATACCGTATTGTTGTACGTAATCAATTTCTTCTCCACCACGACCAAAAACAAATGGATCACCACCTTTTAGACGGACCACATGGCCATAGTTTAAGGCATAATCAACCAAAAGGCGATTAATTTCATCCTGTGAAGTAGAGAGTTGTTCTGCTCGTTTTCCAACATATATCTTGATGCATTCAGCCTGTGCGTAATCCAGTAATTCTTCATTCACCAAGGCATCGTATAAAATGACATCTGCTTTTTCTATTGCTTTGATGCCCTTTAGGCTGATCAGATCCGGGTCACCCGGACCTGCTCCTACCAATGTTACTTTTGCTTTTATTGACATACCTATTCCCTCCTATACCAATACTGGTTTTAAATTTTTGCGTTGATAGACTTCATTGATAAACTTCGTTGCTTCCTGAAGATAGTTAATTGCAAAATGCTCCGTTGGTTCATTTTTACTCATCTGTAAGACTAATTCCGGAAACGTTTGGTCAAAATTATATTCACCTGTTTCCACAAAATGCGTTTGGAATTCGTTGATTACGATATTTTGTGTACTTGCGCTAACTCCCTTATCCAATAATAGGGCTTTTGCTGCTTGTACAAAGGCATTATAGGCATGATAAATTGCATCAGAGAATTTGGATTCTTGAAATGTTTCATTTGCCCATTGTAACTTTTCTTCCGCCTCATAGATCAACGTAGCAACCAAGTCAATAACGACACCCGCACACTCGCCAACCCCGATTGCCGTTTGGAACGTTCCTTCATGCCCCCAGTCGACAAATTCGTCTTCAGCAAGATTGGTCAGATCCGATAGCGGTTTTAAAAGATTATAAAAGTAATTCTTACTTTGTCTGTCGTAGTAAGCATGGAAATTTTCATTTGCTTCCGCATTTTTTTTATAATCATTTAGCACCCATTCGACAACATGTAGAACTCTTTTTGTTGGTACTTTGATAATACGCTCTGCAACACGCCCTTCACCATTGCCAATTGTTCCACCGCCAAGCATAACTTGTGCTGCAGGAACCACTTTGCCCTCCGCTTTGACGGAACTACCATGAAAGCCAATATGTGCCAGACCATGTTGCCCGCAAGAATTCATACAACCAGAAATTTTGATTTTTAAATCACGATTAAAGACAAAATCTTGGTGAAATTCAGCGATATAAGATTCAATAACCCGAGCCATTTCGGTACTGTTTGAGATACCTAGATTGCAGGTGTCCGTACCAGGGCAAGTTGTTACATCTGCTGTACTATCAAAACCGACCTGAGCTAGATCCAAAGATTTAAGTAATTGATAGATATGTGGCAGTGACTTTTCTGTTGCGTATTTTAGCAGTAAGCTTTGGTTTTGCGTGATACGGATATCGTCAGCGACCAAATTGTTCAGACCAGCAACCAACGCGCGAGATTTATCTGTACCAATATCCCCCGTGGATACCCGCACATAAACACCATAATATCCATCTTGTTTTTGCGCGAATGTATTGGTGCCCTTCCAGACCTGATAGTTTAAATCGCTATCTAGATCAATAGTAGATAGCCGGCTGTCATCTGGTGGTAATGGCTGTTCGATTTTGGTTCGGTCGATCGGATAGCTTTTCACCTTCGTCGCAATTTTTTCGGCTTCAATTAAATTTAGCACTTCTTCCAACCCTAATTTCTGAATAAGGTATTTGAATCGAGCTTTATTGCGGTTATTTCTTTCACCATAACGATCAAAGACACGAAGTGTAGCTTCTATATAAGGGATCAGTTCATCTTCTGGTAGAAACTCACTTGTTACTGATGCTAAGAAAGGCTGAGATCCCAATCCCCCACCCAATAGCACTTTAAAACCCCTCGTTTCCACACCATTGACAACTTTTAGTTTTGGAATAAAACCAAGGTCATGAATATAGGAAAATGCAGTGTCTTCATCACTGGCAGAAAATGACATTTTGAATTTTCTTCCCATTTCCGCACATACTGGATTGCGCAAAAAATATTCAAAAGTTGCCTGAGCATATGGCGAAACATCAAAAGGCTCCTTTGGATCGATTCCTGAACTTGGAGACGCGGTGACATTACGGACTGTATTCCCACAAGCTTCACGTAATGTAATATCGTCTTCAGCTAATTTGGACCAAAGTTCTGGTGTACGGTCAAGACTAACGTAATGAATCTGTATATCTTGACGTGTGGTCAGGTGCAGGTTGCGGCTTGCGTATTCGTCTGATATCGCTGCAATTTTGTTCAATTGCTTAAACGTAACCTTTCCAAATGGAAGTTTTATACGAACCATTTGAACTCCAGGTTGTCTTTGTCCATATACCCCCCTAGCCAAACGCAACGATCTAAATTTCTCGTCGGCAATTTTGCCCTCATGGAACAATCGAATCTTTTTTTCAAGTTCGATAATTTCCTTTTCCACGATTGGGTTTTCTAATTCTGTGCGGAAGCTTTGCATATAACAAATAAAATCTATTGATTTAGTATTCTTTTCTCGAGGTCAAATGTAAAAATATTTTTTTAATATTCTATAATATCTACCAAATTAATATATATTTGCCCTATAAAATTTAATATACAAAACCTGTAGACTTTTAGGTGTAATGATGAGAAAGTGTTTTATAGTTCTGATTTTAAGCTGTGTAATCGTATTTAAAATGACTTCCTGTGCGCCGAAAGTTAAAAATGGTTACAGCAAGGAACATGGTTTTGAAGGGAATATTTCTTTGTCCGGTGCATTTGCCCTTTATCCTTTGGCAGTGGTTTGGAGTGAAGATTTTAAAAAAATACACCCGAATGTTCGCTTCAATATTTCAGCTGGAGGTGCTGGAAAAGGGATTGCAGATGTTCTTACAGGGATGGTTGATATCGGGATGGTGTCGAGAGATCTGCATGAGCAAGAAATAAAAAAAGGAGCTGCTCCGATTATTGTTGCAAAAGATGCTGTTATCTGTACAATTAATCCTGAGAACCCTAATTATCCTGCTATTTTGAAGCGTGGTTTGAGTCGCGAAGAATTGCTGAATATTTTTGTGAATCGAAAGTTTAAGACCTGGAAAGAGATCGATTCTCAGTTTACAGCGGATCCTATCAACGTGTATGTGCGTTCCGATGCCGCTGGAGCAGCTGAAACATGGGCCAAATTTTTTGGTCATAAGCAGGAAGATCTGCAAGGTATTGGCATTTTTGGTGACCCCGGGATTGCCCAAGCTATTAAGGATGATATCAATGGGATTGGATTCAATAACATTAACTACGTTTATAATCTAAAAACTAACAAGGTCTTTGACCGTATTGCTGTTGTTCCTTTGGATCTGAATAAAAATGGACATGTTGAAGATGATGAGCAGTTTTATGGTACACTATCTAATTTGACTGAGGCCGTTGCTACGGTGAAATATCCTGCTCCACCTTCAAGAGAATTAACCTTTGTAACGCGTAATAAAACCGAATCCCTTCTGTTGAAGGAGTTTATTTCTTTTGTGCTCCAGAAACAGGCGCAATCGCAACTCCTTGAAAATGGTTATGTCCCACTAAATGAAACACTGATAAAAGAAGAACTTAATAAGTTATAGCATGCTAAATACTCGTCTCGTTAAAGATACACTGGTCAAGCGATCCACTTTGCTCCTCTTACTGATTTCACTTTCAGTTGTGGTGATTATTGCAGTTGGTTTAACCATAAAATCGATTCCGTTATTTGAATATAGTAATATCTTTCAACTGTTAACCGACAAGGTTTGGTCACCAATGAAAGGGTCGTTTGGCTTTTTGCCTTTTATTGCAGGTACGCTTGCTGTTACCTTGATTTCTCTTGCTATTGCGATTCCGCTTTGTATACTGACTGCTGTTTATTTGACTGAATATGCTTCGGATGCCTTAAAGAATATGATGTTTCCGTTGGTCAATATTTTAGCGGCAATACCACCGGTTCTTTATGGTGTTTGGGGTGTGTTATTTATTGTGCCTTTAATTCAGTTGTATATAGCTCCCGTCTTTGGGGTTGTTACATCGGGTTATTCTGTGCTTGCCGGTGGAATTGTATTAGCGGTGATGATTTTTCCCATTATGATTTCTATTATGGTAGAGGTGCTTCAAACGATACCCTATGAGTTAAAAGCGGCTTCGCTATCCTTGGGTGCGACAAAATGGGACACCATCAAACATGTTATTCTGAAGAAAGCTAGACCTGGGATTGTGGCTGCAATTGTTTTGTCAACATCTAGGGCCTTTGGTGAAACAATTGCGGTATTGATGGTCTGTGGCAATGTTGCAAAAGTACCGACTTCGGTATTTGATGCGGGATATCCAATTCCAGCATTAATAGCCAATAATTTTGGGGAAATGATGTCAATTCCACTCTATGAATCTGCATTAATGTTCTCCGCGTTGCTGCTGTTTGTAATCATATTTGTTTTTAACTTAATATCTCGTCTTATATTGAGACGACTGGAAGGAGCTCAGCATGGATAATACGAAAAGACGGCTATTGAGTGAAAAGGTAGCCAAAGGTTTTATGCATCTCTCTGGGATAACTGTGACTGCTTCCCTATTTTTTATCGTAGGAACTATCTTGTATAAGGGGCTTCCTTATCTCAGTTGGGAGATGGTTAGTCAGTTACCAAAAGGTGGGTTTTATATTGGAAAAGAAGGTGGGATTTTGAATGCGATTTTGGGTTCTCTTTATTTAGCAGGTGTGGCAACAGCCTTGTCTGCAATTATAGGAATTCCGATTTCGTTGTACCTTAATGTTTATTTGGGAACAAAATCAAAAGTGACACAACTTTCTAAACTGTTGTTTGATGTATTGTATGGCGTACCTTCTATCGTGTATGGGGCTGTTGGTTTTGGGATTATGGTTTATTTAGGTATTCGAGCATCACTATTGGGAGGTATCATTACAGTGACACTGCTGACCATTCCAATTGTGGTTCGTACCGTGGATGAATTGATCAAAACCATTCCTGAAGACCTAAAGAATGTCACTCTTTCGCTAGGGACGACACGCTGGGAATTGGCTAAGGTTATGCTAAAGAGCATCCGAACAGGGCTTCTTACTGCGATTTTACTGGCTTTTGGACGTGCTATTGGTGATGTTGCAGGCGTTTTATTGACAACTGGTTTTAGTGATAATCTTCCAAAATATATTGATGAACCGGCAGCAACGTTGCCATTGGCCATATTTTTTCAGTTAAGTAGTCCTATTCCTGAAGTTCAGGGTCGCGCTTATGCTTCAGCTTTAGTTTTAACAATCATTATTTTAATTATTGTAGTATGCACTCATATCCTTCAATCGAAACAAAAAAATCGTCGATAACAGACCCCTTGAGCGATCCACACATTGAAATCAAGGATCTTAATGTCCATATTGACGGCCGACATATACTCAAAAACATTAATCTTGCCCTGCCTAACAATAGTGTAACTTCTATTATTGGTCCTTCGGGTTGTGGAAAGACTACGCTTTTAAAGACGCTTAATAGATTGGTAGATGATACCAAGGGTGTTGAAATAACGGGTTCTGTTCTCGTTAATGGTGAGGATATTTATGGTAGAAATGCTGAGGTAACACATATTCGTAAGAAAATGGGCCTCTTATCCCAAAAGCCCTACCCGTTACCAATGTCGATCTATGATAATGTGGCTTATGGCCCCCGTATACATGGTACACGAAGCAAAAAGGAATTGGATAGAATTGTAGAGACGCAATTGCGAAATGTGGCTCTATGGGACGAAGTTAAGGATCGACTTGGACATTCGGCCAGCGGATTGTCCATTGGTCAGCAACAAAGGCTTTGTCTTGCAAGAGGTTTGGCTGTAGAGCCCGAGATTATCCTTGGGGATGAATCGACCTCTGCATTAGATCCCCTTTCTACTGCTAAAATTGAGGAATTATTAATTGAATTGAAGAAAGATTATACCATTGTATTGGTGACGCATATATTGCGACAGGCGCGACGCGTTTCTGACTATATTTTGTTTGTCTATGGTGGAGAAATTCTTGAGTTTGGACCAACGGAACAAGTTTTATTGAATCCGCAGAATGAAATCACAAAACAGTATGTAAAAGGATTTATTTCCTAAAAGGTTAAGAAACGTCCACGCCGGGTCAAGTTTATTAGAAAGCAAAGAAGATCGGCTGATAAAAAGAAAAGGCCGAAGACTTATTTTGAAGCTAAAAACAATGGTCTAGTTTCTTCTGAGGGTTGTGTTCCCGATAATTGTCTAGACGATAGTTTTGTTGGGATAAACACCAGTAAAATCAGCATGCCGCTGGTATTGTTTCCATAAAATCGGTTTGTAAATTTTGTTTCAGGAATTATGCGGGACGATTCTAGTTAAAACATGAATAATCCCGCCTTTTATTTTACTATAGTACCAGATAAGTTCTACTTCAGATGAAATAAATCATCAACGCCAAGTATCTTCTTTGAAGTAAACCCTTCCGCATATTTCGCTTGGATGTACCGTCCAAATTCTCGCGCTCTAGCAGCAGTTGATTCCATGAAATCCGGATTAGAAATATAAGTCTGTGGTTCATCCGGGTTTACATTTTCTCCGGTATAAAATTGAGTTTTGTAAGCTAATACAGATTTTTCTTTAATGTGATAATAATCCGTTATATCAATGACAACATCAGGTTTGATATAATAGTCCTGTACAAATTGCAGCACCAATCGGGGGCGGTAGGCCTCCTGAGAAATATTGTCCTGATCAAAAGTTTCTACCTTTCTCAAGCCGGCAAGAAAGCAGGCTTCGTTGATCATCTGTCCGGCTCTTCCGTGGTCTGGGTGACGATCCGTAATGGCATTTGTAATGATAATTTCCGGTTGGTATTTGCGGATGGCCCTTATTACAGCCATTTTTTCTTTTTCAGCATTTTCAAAGAAACCATCTCTTAGGCCAAGATTTTCTCTAACGGCCAGCCCTAATATTTCGGCAGCATCTTTAGCTTCCTGTGCTCTGGTCTCCGCTGTGCCGCGTGTGCCGAGCTCACCTTGGGTTAAATCAACAATTCCTACCTTTTTTCCTTCAGCAACATATTTTGCCATCACACCTCCGGCGCCTAGCTCGGCGTCATCTGGATGTACAGCAATGATAAGCAAATCTAATTTTAACATATAATATTTCTCTCTTTAAATTGGCTTCCCTTTTTATGATAAATCATTCCAATTGACCGATGGATAGTTTTGGCAGAAAGCCTTTACTAATCCCGCGTAGTTATTGATCCTAAGTCGATATGCGACTTGGCCTGCGCTGTGGGGAAGCTGTCGCAAATGTAAGCAGTTTATAGTTTACTCTTGTAAAAGACGCTCGATATTGCGGCAAATTTTACTTGACAATGGCGAAGTAGTCGGATAATAGAAATCAATGACCTCTCCTTTTTTGTTTACCAGATATTTGTGGAAATTCCAGGAAGGTTTACTGTTAATATGTCCATTTTGATCTTTGCTCGACAGAAAACTGTATAGAGGTGTTGTATATTCGCCGATAACATGGCTACGCTTAAAAACAGGGAAACTCACCTGTTGATTGATCCGGCAGAATGTCTCTAGCGTACCGCCGGTTAACGGTTCCTGGTTACGAAAGTTATTTGCTGGAAATGCCAGAATTTCGAAGCCTTGGTCTTTATATTTTTGGTAGAGTTTTTCGAGCGATTTAAATTGTCTGGTAAAGAGACATTGGCTGGCAGTATTGACGATGAGTAAAACTTTACCTTCAAAGTCAGCGAGGGATTTTTTTTTACCGTTAAACTGAAGTGCGTCAAAGTCGTATACTGTTTTCATCTGGTTTTGGTTTGATTGGTCACATGACAGGTTGAGGTCTCGACTTTTCGAATTCCCTAATGATATTTTCAATGGCAAAGTCTTCTTTTGGGTCATAAGTTGACTTTAGGTTGTGACCGAATATTTTCGCAACTCCCTGATAGAAAAAAGCGGAAATCCCACCTTTCATTTCCTTTACCATTTCATAGCCAGTATGTCCCGTATAACGATCGATCAATTTAATGAGTATTTTGCCTTGTGAAATAGTCATATTTTTGATTTCTCGGTCAAACATCTGTTTTACGTCACTTTCACATTTTTCAACCAATGCTTTATGTTCCTTTTTATCCGAAGTCAGCGCGAGATCTCTGTCTAGCTGATCATATCTTTTTTGCGCATATATCGCATAAGGAAGAACCTTTAGAACATTTCTTCTAAAGCGGAGATATTCTCTTCGTGCTTCTTCACTTGACCAGGTTCTTTTGGCCACGACAGTGACCTCTGGAATCGGAAACCAGGGTAACACCTCTCCGTTTGCCAAGGTTGTTGTCATATAACTGTTTACGGTCTCCTGCGCACCTTCTCCGTATAAAGGAAGAGTGAGTGATTGAGACTGTGCCCATACGGACAAAGTCCCTGTGAGGAAAAGCAAACAAAATAATATTGTCTTCATTTGGGCAATTATATAACGCTTTTTAATTTGTCAATGCTATAATATTTTGGTAGATTTATTACAAAATAAGTTAGCTTGAAAATAGTATTCAAGAATACATTAACTAAATTACACAAATTTACTCAAAAAACATCATTTACCTGCAACGTTTATGAAAGATTATGTGATTGATATTGAAGCAGAAAACAAAGAGATTAGGAAACGTTACCGTGCATTGTTGCGCGCTTGTAAGCCAACTTTACAACGCGGAGACAAGCAGGAGATCCGAAAGGCATTTGATTTAGCATTGGATAGTCATAAAGAGATGCGACGCAAATCAGGAGAGCCTTATATCTATCACCCTATTGCTGTTGCCCAGATTGCTGCTGAAGAGATTGGCTTAGGAACAACATCTATTGTATGCGCCTTGCTCCATGATGTAGTTGAAGATACCAATGTTACATTGGATGAAATTGAAGAAATGTTTGGTAAGAAAGTTCGCCGAATTATCGATGGGCTTACCAAGATTTCAGGGATTTTTGATCCAAATAGTTCCATGCAAGCGGAGAATTTCAGGAAAATGTTGCTCACACTGGCTGACGATGTTCGTGTAATTCTCATTAAATTGGCAGATCGGTTGCACAATATGCGCACCATGGAATTTATGGCCAGGGATAAGCAGTTGAAGATTGCTTCGGAGACAAGTTACCTTTATGCACCATTAGCGCATCGTCTTGGGCTGTATGCGATAAAATCTGAATTGGAAGATCTCTCGATGAAATTTACCGATCCGGATACCTATAAATTTATCGCTCGAAAACTGAATGAGAAAAAAGCCGAGCGCGAAAAATTTATAGGCGATTTTATTGGTCCCATCAAAGAGATATTGGAGGAACAGGGTATTAAGGCGTCCGTATTTGGACGACCTAAATCAATCCACTCTATTTGGAATAAGATGCGAAAAAAATCGATTCCTTTTGAGGAGGTTTATGATTTGTTTGCTATACGTATTGTAATAGATGCTGTGGATGAGAAAGAAAAGACCGAATGTTGGAAAGTCTATTCTATTGTCACAGATTTGTATCGCCCTAACCCCGACCGTCTTCGGGATTGGATTTCGTCTCCAAAAGGGAATGGTTATGAGTCTTTACATACTACGGTAATGGGGCCTAAAGGGCAATGGGTCGAAGTTCAGATTCGAACTAAACGGATGAATGAAATTGCGGAAAAAGGGTTCGCAGCACATTGGAAGTATAAAGAATCAAATTCCGATTCCGGCCTGGATCAATGGATCAAAAAGGTGCGCGATGTCTTAAGTAGTCCGGATCAGAATGCGATGGATTTTGTGGATGATTTTAAGATGAATCTTTTCTCCGATGAGATTTTTATATTCACTCCCAAAGGAACACTGATTCAACTACCCAACAATGCCACTGCTTTAGATTTTGCCTTTGAGATCCACTCTGATATTGGGGCAAGTTGTATTGGCGCCAAAGTAAATCACAAACTCGTTCCTTTAAGTCATATTTTGCAAAATGGGGATCAGGTAGAGATTATTACATCAAGCAAGCAGTCACCTAAGGAGGATTGGTTGAATTTTGTTGTGACTGCAAAAGCCAAATCCAAAATCAGATCTTCTCTAAAAGAGGAAAAGAGAAGAGTTGCGGAGGATGGGAAAGAGATTTTGGAACGTAAGTTGAAATCGCTAAAAGTTACCTATAATACGGATAATATTAACAAAATTGCCAATTTTTTAAAATACCCCAGTTCGCAGGATCTTTTCTACAATGTTGCTAAGGGAATTGTTGATATCAGGCAACTGAGAGAATATGTCGCGCATGAAAAAGCAGTTGAAATTAATGTAAGTTCTTCATCAGGAAATCAATTTAATACCCACATAGGTGGACTAGTTGAAAAGATAAATAAGAAGGAATTCGACACGATCTTAATCGGGGACGATATGCAGAAAGTCGATTATACCCTAGCGCCCTGTTGTAATCCTATCCCTGGTGATGATGTCTTTGGATTTTTGACCGTAAATGATGGTATAAAAATTCACCGTACGAGCTGTCCAAATGCTTCCAAGCTGATGGCAAATTATGGCTATAGAATTTTAAAAGCACGTTGGGCTTCTACAAAAGATTCTGCATTTTTGACAGGTTTACATATCGTTGGCATAGATGATGTTGGATTAGTAAATAAGCTTACAACTGTTATTTCGCAAGAATTTGCTGTTAATATTCGGTCCTTGTCAATTTCAAGTAACGAAGGTATTTTTGATGGTAATATTATGGTCTATGTGAATGATACTGCTCAGCTTGAAAGTTTGATGAGAAATTTAAAGCAAGTCAGAGGGATAACAGGTGTCAATCGATATGAATCGGAAAATTAATAACCAAGTGTTGGATTGAAAATTTCGCTAAGGCGACTACTATTAAGCACTATTTTTAATAGAGGAAATATCAATCTTAATTGGTAAATTTGTACAAGAATATTTTTACTATGAATCAAGCTGAAAATTTTGCAACTGTAAAAAAAATCTTTGAAGCCTACTTAGAAAATAAAAATCTAAGAAAAACACCAGAGCGCTATGCGATTTTGGAAGAGATTTATTCACGTACTGATCACTTTGATGTAGAGTCTTTGTATATTCATATGAAGAACAAGAAATATCGTGTCAGTCGTGCTACAGTTTATAATACCCTAGAACTTTTGGTCTCTTGTGATTTGGTTACAAAACACCAATTTGGAAGGAACATGGCACAATTTGAGAAGTCTTACGGGTTCAAACAACACGATCACGTGATCTGTATTGAATGTAATAAGGTTGTTGAATTCTGTGATCCACGTATCAACCAAATTCAGAGTCTCATGGGAGATCTTTTAAAATTTGACATTAAGCACCACTCACTCAATTTGTATGGTGTATGTCAAGACTGTCAACTTAAGAACAAAAAAGAAGAGGCCGTCGCTCACGAAGCTATTTCAAATTAATCTTATATTTTCTTAAATATAATAGTACATTTGTTCAGGAATGTTCAGGGGAAAAATTCCTGAACATTTTATTTTTAAATAGAGTCTATTTTTATTAATAACATTTTAATTACTATACTTTAAAAGCTATGCAAGTTGATGTGCTTTTGGGCTTACAATGGGGTGACGAGGGTAAAGGTAAAATCGTAGACGTATTTTGTCCAAAATACGATTTAATCGCTCGTTTCCAAGGCGGCCCTAACGCCGGACACACGTTGGAATTCGATAACAAGAAATTCGTACTCAACACAATTCCATCTGGTATCTTCAATGAAGGTACACTAAATCTTATTGGTAATGGTGTCGTTATCGATCCGATTATCTTAAAAAGAGAGTTAGACAACCTTAAGACAGCTGGTTTTGATCCGGTGGGTAAAGGCAATTTGGTTTTAGCGCGTAAAGCACACCTTATTCTGCCGACACACCAATTATTGGATGCTGCCTCAGAATCAAAAATGGGTGCAGGAAAAATTGGATCCACTCTGAAAGGTATTGGTCCAACTTACATGGATAAAACCGGTAGAAATGGTTTGCGTGTAGGTGATACAACACTTCCAGATTTTCAAGAGCGTTACCAAAAGTTGAAAGAAAAACATCTAAGTATTCTTTCGCACTATGGTGAAATACCTGATTTCAGTGAAAAAGAGAAAGCATTTTTAGATGCAATCGAATTCATTAAATCTATCCCGCATGTGGATTCAGAGCATTTGGTGAATCAATATCTGAAAGAAGGCAAACGTGTGTTAGCTGAGGGGGCTCAAGGTACGCTTTTGGATGTTGATTTTGGTTCTTATCCATTTGTTACTTCATCTAATACCACAACAGCCGGAGCTTGTACAGGCCTGGGTATCGCACCAAATAAAATAGGTAAGGTATATGGTATCTTTAAAGCATATGCTACTCGCGTAGGTGGCGGTCCCTTCCCTACTGAACTTCACGATGAAACTGGCGAAAAATTACGTCAATTAGGTCATGAATTTGGAGCGACTACAGGGCGTGCTCGTCGTACCGGATGGATCGATATTCCGGCTTTAAAATATGCTATTATGCTGAATGGCGTGACAGATTTGATTATGATGAAGGCTGACGTTTTGGACACCTTCGACAAAATCTACGCATGTACACATTATAAATATAATGGTGAAGTGATTGATTATATGCCTTATGAAATCATCACGCATCAAGCAGAACCTATCTTAGAAGAAATTGATGGGTGGAAACAAGATTTGACGGGTATAACGTCTGAACAAGAAATACCTGAAGCATTAAAAAATTATATTTCTTATTTAGAGAAAGCTCTTGAAGTACCTATCACGATCCTATCGGTAGGTCCTGATCGTAAACAAACATTAGCTTTATCAAAATAAACTATGCGGATCGAAAGTTTTGATCTTCTCGATTCTAAAGATAAATTTCATCAGAAAGCCCTGCATTGGTCGGGGCAATTTGATGAAATTTCTTTCTTTAATAGTAATGGGATGTCGGATCAATGGGGCAAATTTGAACAGATACTGGCTGTCAAGGCATTATTCTCTTTCCGTGCAAATGAAAATGTATTTGACCAGCTCGACACTTTTTTGAGATTACATCAATCTCAGTTTATCCCCGGATTTCTATCTTACGACCTTAAGAATGAGATAGAAGAATTAAAGACAACAGGAAAGGATCAGCTCGAATTTCCAGAAGCTTATTTCTTTGTGCCAGCAATTACGCTTCGATGGACGGCAGATCAAGTGCATATAGAAGCCGAGGATCCTGTTAAAATCTATCAGGCCATTTTGGATACTCAGATTCCTGCGATAACCCCAATTTCTGTACAGGTAAAGTCGCGTTGGACAAAGTGTGAATATGTCAAAGCTTTTGAAAATGTACAGGCACATATTCAGCGTGGAGACATCTATGAAGTGAACCTTTGTCAGGAATTTTTTGCTGATGATGCTGATATCGCTCCTATGGAAGTTTATCACCGGTTAAATACCATATCACCTACTCCCTTTAGTTCATTTTTCAAGGTAGGACATCATTTTATCATGAGTGCTTCTCCGGAACGATTTTTAGCGAAAAGAAAAGGAAAGTTAATTTCTCAGCCAATTAAAGGGACGGCCAAAAGGGGGACAAATTCAACAGAGGACCAACAGATTATAGCTGATATGTTGAGGTCAAAAAAAGAGATCGCCGAAAATGTGATGATCGTTGATTTGGTTCGCAATGATTTGACACGAAGTGCTCTTCCCGGAACGGTTGAGGCTACTCGCCTTTTTGAGATTCAATCCTTCGAACAAGTGCATCAAATGATTTCAACTATTACCTGCATGCAAGACCCAAAAGTCACCAATGTGGATGTGTTTAGAAATACCTTTCCTGCAGGTTCGATGACAGGTGCTCCCAAAATTGCAGCTATGCAAATTTGCGATCAGCTTGAAGCTCGAAAGAGAGGTATCTATGCAGGATCTATCGGTTACTTTGACACCATGCGCGATGAATTCGATTTTAACGTCGTTATCCGTTCATTGCTTTACAATAAGCAAAAAAGGTACCTTTCCTTTCATACAGGTGGAGCAGTTACCAATCAGGCAGCTGCCGATCAGGAGTATCAAGAATGTCTTTTGAAGGCTTCTGGTATTCTTGAAGCTTTAGATGCTAGCTTGGGAGAATAAAAACTATACTAATTTTGTAGAGAATATTTTTTGCTTCAAGTATTTTTTCGACCTTTGTCTCGTTGGCTACACAGATTCCCTATATCGATCTACATACGCATCGGAATTATCCGGTGAAAGAAGGTGCTACTCTTTCCATTAAGAATATCACTTTGAACCATTCGGAAATAATTTCTGAAGCGGATTGTTCAGTAGGTTTGCACCCATGGTATATCAATGGGAATACCGAACATGATTTGGGACTCATGGTGGATGCATTAGCGCTGAGTCAGGTTTTAGCCATAGGTGAATGTGGTATGGACAAAAATATCGCCACTCCCCTCGCCGACCAACAGCTTGTGTTTGATCAACAGGTTCGCTTGGCTAAAACGTATAGGAAGCCTTTGATCATTCATTGTGTTCGAGCTTTTCAGGAGATTGTTGGTTGTTTGAAAAAAGTGAATTTTAGCGAAGCTGTTGTTTTTCATGGATATCGTAAGAACTGGACCTTGGCTCAACAGTTAATCGATCAAGGGTATTATCTTTCCATAGGAAAACATTGTTTAAACGGAAGTCAAGACGAACTTTTAGAAAATATTTCACTCAGTCATTTGTTTCTAGAAACGGATACAGATACGACCGTAGAAATTGCTACACTTTACCGATACGTTGCTCAGATCAGATCGATCGAATTGGAAGAGTTAAAGCGGGTTTTATACCAAAATTATAAGAATGTATTTAATAAATGAGGCCATCATAGTCTGTTTATTCACGTTGTCGGATAGCTATAAGGTTTCATTATAATATAAAAAACAAATTTAGATAAATGAAAGATTTAAGTTGGCTGTCACGTACCGAAGCATTGATAGGTCGATCAGCGGTTGAAAAATTGGCAAATTCGCATGTGATGGTTTTGGGATTAGGCGGTGTTGGATCATTTGCTGCCGAATTTATATGCCGAGCAGGTGTTGGAAAAATGACCATTATTGATGGAGACACCGTAGATCCATCCAATCGTAATAGGCAGCTACCTGCCTTGGCAACTAATCATGGTGAAGCAAAAGCTGAGATTATGCGAGAAAGATTAATGGCGATCAATCCGGAATTAGATTTAACTGTGATACAGGATTTTATTATTCCGGAAAAAATACCAGCTTTGCTAGATTTAGCGCCAGATTATTGTGTGGAAGCTATTGATAGTATTACACCTAAACTATTTTTTATTCGGAGAGCATTAGAAGCCAATATACCATTTGTCAGTTCAATGGGCGCCGGTGGCAAAGTTGATCCTACAAAAATAAAAATTGCTGATATCGGTAAATCTTATAATTGTAAGTTGGCCCAGCATATCCGTAAGAAATTGCGTAAACATGGTATACGTGATGGAGTGAAAGTGGCATTTTCAACTGAACTTCCAAACAAGGATTCATTATTATATACTGATGGGAGTAACTTTAAAAAGTCTGCTTATGGTACCATGTCATATCTACCAGCAGCCTTTGGTGGGGCAATAGCTTCTGTTGCTATACGAGATCTAATAGAAAATGCTTAACTTAGGTATTAAATAAACATATGAACAAATGAAGGAAGCTACCCGTTAATCGATGGATAGCTTCTTTTCGTTGTTTAGCGACTGGTGACACCTTTCATATCAATACCTTTGGGCTTG
The DNA here is from genome assembly GCF_050433745.1 of Sphingobacterium sp. HSC-15S19. Taxonomy (NCBI): domain Bacteria; kingdom Pseudomonadati; phylum Bacteroidota; class Sphingobacteriia; order Sphingobacteriales; family Sphingobacteriaceae; genus Sphingobacterium; species Sphingobacterium sp. HSC-15S19. The sequence continues at coordinate 4,639 of NZ_JBNPWQ010000034.1, read as the reverse complement.
ATATGCTCTAATCTTTTCTTTAGTGTATCGATTTTTGATTTTTCAAGATTACCTGTCGCAATTATAATTCCTTCCTTCACCTGAGCCGTAATGGTTGGAAAATCTTCCAGAACAAGATTGACGTCTCTCGTTAAGGTAGAATCTATCGCGCCGCCCATAATTTCATGATATTTTTCACGGGCATCTTCTGGTTCAGGAAGATTTACAATGATATTGTTGTGAATGGATTTGATACCCTCTCCCCCCGCTAATTTTGTTCTGTTTTCTATATCCTGCTTGAGCGAATCCGAACCGATCTGTCCATCCAACGTTACATTCCCTTCCTCGACATCTACTTCGATGCCTGCAGTAGTTTCCAACGCTGCCTCGATTTTTGATCTTAGTTTTTCGTCCGATTCGGGCGATCTACAAGAGTGAATAAACAGTAAAGCGCCAAGTAAGAAGATTAAAAGTAAATTATTCAATTTCATGTCATTCTTCGTTTCTGTACTAAATAAGAACAGATGCATCGACATATTGTTTAATTTTTCGGTATTTTCATCACTTAGTAGATTGCAATAACTTTCTGATTAACGTTGTTAAAAACAAAACTATCACCTATTTTTTTTCCGATAAGTAGTTGTCCAATTGGAGATGCAGGCGAAATGACGAAGATATTATTGGTCCCTATTTTTACAGCTCCAATACTTGTGGCGATCAAATATAGACCAACACTGGTTTGAACAAGCGTTCCTAATCTGGCTACATCCATTACATCATTTGGTAATGATTCTATACTGATTAGCTGCTGTAGATCTTTATTGGCTTCCAGGAGTTGTTTCTGGTAGCGATTGATGTCCTGTTGAATCATTTCACGCGAAGTTTCATATTTGTCTCCAGCACTACTTTTGGTATCGTCATTACTTGAATCTCTTGCTGTTTCTAAAGCAGATGCTATCATTGTGATACGTTCCTGAGTACGTTTTAGTGCCATGTCGAGGATCGCCCCTTTTATGTCGAAATAATTATTTGTCATTCCGAAAAATAAGGAATAAGTTTTATTCATTAAAAAATAAAAACAATACGCTTATTCTCAATAGAATATAACAAATCCGATGGTAAATAACACGAACAAGGTTGCAATAAATTAAAAAATTGCTACATTTGTGCACTGAAACACGGAAAGGTGTCAGAGTGGTCGAATGAGCAGTCCTGGAAAGACTGTATACGGGATGACTGTATCGAGGGTTCGAATCCCTCCCTTTCCGCAAAAAACCGTCTTTAGCACTGTTAAAAACGGTTTTTCTGTTTTAAGTGTTATACCAGCACCAAAATCAAACTAAAGGAGGAAACGTTCTATTAGAATTTCATCTTACAAAATCCCACGTATAATAAGAGCCAAATCTGGGGAGTCGTTTATGAATACGAAATTCTGAGGTAGCTTAATGAGTTTAAAAAAGTTTTACGTTCTCCAAGGATGCAGAAATAAACTGAGTTCACGATCTTCAAGAAAACGAAATAGTTGCCCGAGTGAAAAGTACTTTTTTATACCTTGTCGGTTTTCTGAGTTAGTTGTCTAAATTTTGACTTCAGCCCCTAAAAAATTCAAATCAGTATATAACTTAAACAATCAACTGTATAATTCTTTTGTATACTTTCTTGATAAAAAGAATATACAGCGTCTGTTAATTTTTATAATGGATTATGTTGCCAATTTAAAGTCGGTCTATCAAATTTCCTGCGTATTTTGTGTTAATATTTTTTTATATTATATTAATATATGTTTATATTTAATTGATCGTATAAGCTAATGTTAATTAATTTTTAAATGAAAAGGATAATTCAAGAAGAACAACTTGTCAAAACTGGAAAGATGAAAAAAGACCCATTCACTATGTCTGCGGATGAAAAGATTCAATGGAGGCAAGAATTACAAACGAGCATTCGCTCCTACTTGTTTTCCCGTGAACAGCCGTTGGTTTATAGCAAGGATGGCCAAATGGTTGAAGAGCATAGCGATGGGACAATTCAAAGTATCTGATCATGGCAACAATATATGTGATAACTGGTCCTCCTCATATTGGGAAAAGTACTTGTGGGCAGTATTTCATTCCCGAAGGGATCAAGATACTTGACCCTAATCTCTTTGTTCAAAGCTATGCTGCACTTGGTTTAAAATATGGATATAGGAGATTTGAGGAACAACTGTTGTTGCTGTTAAGTAACGATGAAGATTTTGCTGTGGAGATCAATATCGTTAATAAGACGCATCTTCAAATGCTACAAGATATTAAAGCCTTGTACCCTGAAAATAAGATTGAAATGATCTTTTTTTACACCGATAATATGCATATATGCCATGCGAGGTCTAAGGCTAAGAAAAGTACTAGTTGTGACTCCAGCACGGACAAAATAACTCATTTATATATTCATACCATTCCGCTTGTGAAAAGGCATCTAAATCTCTTTTCCTCTGTTAAGGGGGTCGATATAAGCGAAAACGACATGGTACCTGAAACTGTGTTTAAATACCAGGATGCTGTTTCAGAGATCGAGGTATCTACACATCTCCCCATATGGGCTCAATGAAAGAACATCACATTGGCTTAAATTCTATCTTTGTTCGAGCACTGTTCGGCTTTTCCTCAAGTTGTCGTCGGTTGACTTCGATGAAGACTAAAGGAAAAGTATTTATTACTATATTTGGGGATAAACCGAATATAAAAAGCATGGATGACCTCAACTTTCAACTTACTCTTAGACCGACAGTATACACGGATTTAGAAATACATTATCAGTTTCAGCTTGATGAAGAAGCAAATTATCTCGCGGCTTTTACCTCAAGTAGTTCTTCAGATAAGAAAGTTTACCTTGAGAAGTATGCTAAATTTCTCAATGAGCCAAGTATAAACAATCAAACGATTCTGATTGATGGGACAATTGTAGGAAGTATTGCGAAGTTTGTTATTGAAGGTGATGCTGAGATCACTTATTGGATTGACCGAAAATTCTGGGGACGTGGAATTGCAACAAAGGCACTTAAAGCGTTTCTTTCAATTGAAACAAACCGCCCTATGTATGGGCGCGTCGCTTTCGATAATCTCGGTTCCCAAAAAGTATTGGAAAATTGTGGTTTTGTTAGGGTTGGTACAGATCGCGGTTTTGCTAATGCAAGCCAAATCGAAATTGAGGAATTTATTTATAGATTAGATTAATGAGCGATTTGATCAGTCTATTTTTATTACCAGCCCCCCTCAGTCGGTTTCACACTTAGGTTTCGCGACCCTAACAAGAATATCCCAATCTAAATAGAGCTTATTGTATATATTACTAAACTGGCTATTTAGGATCGCTTTTATCTGAAAAGATCGCCTGTAATTTCTCTTCTAAATCTTTCCCCCTGAGGTTGCGGTACACAATTTTTCCTGTAGGATCCAACAAAAAGCTTTCTGGTATGGAATTGATGCCATAACGTTTTGCTGCTTGGCTATCCCAACCTTTTAAATCAGATACTTGTGGCCAGCTCAGCTTATCATCTGCAATTGCTTTGACCCATTGTTCGCGTTGAGCTACTTTATCCAAAGATATTCCTAAGATTTCGAATCCCGAATCTTTGTATTTATTGTAAAGCGCTACTAGATTTGGATTTTCTTCGCGGCATGGTCCACACCAACTAGCCCAAAAGTCTACCAATAGATACTTTCCTCGGAATTCAGATAATTTTAGACTTGTACCCATTTGAGTTTGAAGTTCGAGATCGGGGGCAACCTGTCCAACTTTGGTCCTGATTGACGATTCTAACTGCATGGGTATCTCTTTGGCCAAAGGATAGCTTTTGAGCTTCTCAGCTAAATCGGCATATATCCTTTTAACCTCGTCTATAAATTTCTCCTGTCCAGCAACAGAGGATAAACTGATTAAACTAAGGTAGGACGATGGATGCTGACGAGCAAATGCTAAATGAACACGATATAGGTCATCCATTAATCCTTTTTCCCGATCAATATAAGCCTTCCGTACTTTAGGATCGTTTTGTTGATTGGCTGAAAGTGCATAAAATTCTTTATTAAGTGCTGTAAAGTTATCATCTACGGAGCTACGCATCTTTTTAAAAGCATCTTGGTCGAGATTAATTTGAGATCCACTGATCGTTATATTTTTCAAGGAGTCGCTTGCTTGCATTTGCATAGTGACAGGCTCAAGGTAAAAACGAAAAAAATCCATTTGCTCATTGCGAGAGGGTCTATTTACATAAGGATTTTTATCGAGATATAGCGACGATGAAACAGGATAGTCTACCGTCCCAGAAAACGAAAAATTTCCACCTCTTGAATTAGTGGAATCAACAACAGACTTACCTTCTATTTCGTAGATCAAAAATACTTTGGAACCGTCCTTCAATTGAGGTATTACCCCATTGATCTGATAGGGATTTTGTCCACAAGCGAGGAAAGGAAGTATAAAAACCGCTATTAATAGCAATCCTGTCCATATTTTCATAATATAGCCTATTTCCTGGTAATTTACTATCATAAATATACGCAATTTCTCTGTTCTGAGCCCGTTTGTAAATGGTAAATAAGAATGCAGCATAATTGGTAAGTTGGAGTGCAGCATTTTCGGCACTAATAAATACACAATCCAGTCCAAAAGTATGCTA
>NZ_JBNPWQ010000033.1:0-70421 GCF_050433745.1 Sphingobacterium sp. HSC-15S19 | reverse complement strand
CGCCTATAAAAGGAAAAAAGGGACAGCTAAAGATCTTCGCAGATTGAAAAATAGGGGTCAATATCGAAATGATGAAAAAAGCTATGCTTGTACCATAGAAATCCAATCCTAAAATTTATTTAGGACACATATGATTGCAGGTAAAACAAAATTCTTATGTTTAAATACCAATGCGCTGGAATCAGATTACTCCAATCCCGTTCCCGACTTTTCATTTATTGAGCAAGAGCGCCAAAAAGATATCACACGTTTTGAACAAACAGTTGTCGTCATGCATGCCAGACCCACATCCGATCAGTTCAACAACAATGTAGCTTCGGTCTTCCAATACAGTATAAAACAATTCCCCAATCTCCTTTATTGTACCAATGGCCACGATCATATCTATCAAAAAGAAGATATTTTTAAGGATGGTATCATCTATTACGGTACTCCCAATATCGGTAAACGTCAATTTCTAATTTTTACAATCACTAAGGACCACTATACCCATGAACTTGTTTCTTACTAAATCAAAAATACGATTTTTCGCGCTTGTTACCCTTTTCTTTTCAGTTCACAATATGGCTCAGGCTTCCGAACACCAATATCTCCCAGGAACAAGCTTGGCTGGCAACAAAACGGACACCCTCCAGGAGAATAACATCACAACGGACAGCATCAAAACGGGAAACATGAGCACTAAAGAACTAAAAAAAGCCGCCTTTAGCCTTGTTCCATCAAGTTATATGCTTCAATACGCAGGATCCATAGGACTGCTTTCTGCCGGAACAGGCTGGGATTATGGCCGACACAAGCAGTGGTCGACAGATTTCCTGCTTGGCTATGTACCAAAATACGATACAGACCGGGCTAAACTTACCTTAACGCTGCGTCAATCGTATACCCCTTGGGAAATTAAACTCAGTGAACAGTTTACTTATCATCCCTTGCGTACCGGCGCTTATCTCAATACGACCTTGGGTAAACAATTTTGGTATAAAGAACCTGACAAATACCCGAATAGCTATTATCGGTTTTCGACCAGGCTACGCATCAATATCTTTGTAGGACAGGACTTCAGCTATAAAATCAAATCCAACAGTTCTTATTTTGAAGGCATAAAATTCTATTATGATCTTCATACCAGCGATCTTTACCTCGTTAGCGGCGTACAGAACAAGTATCTTAAATTTGATGATTACATTGGACTCGCCCTAGGTGTCAAGCTACAGATTAGGCGAAAATAATGCGCAAAAAAGGCTAGATCGATATCGATCTAGCCTTTCTGTTAAAATACAATCAACGCACTAACTTATTTAAGGTATCATTTAAACAAAAGCTACGGTCAAAACGTTTTAGAATTTACAGTCTGTACGTTTAATACCCCCTCTTTTAAACCTTTGCATTTCGCCTTTATCTGAATCTTTCCCGATTTTTCGCCTGCCTGAACAATCAAGGTAAGCTGTCCATTGAATAAATGCATCTGCGGTTTGTGAAAAGCTTCTAGATTTGTTGGATCACCGTTAGCCAAGGCTTTAAATGTACCATCGCCAACTACGTCAAATTGGATCAGTTCTGCGGCCCGTGGGCAGAGGTTCCCCGCTTTGTCCACTGCTTTGACACGGATGTAGGCTAATGCACGGCCATCAGCAGAAATGGAATCAAGAACTGCATCCATTTCAATCCTGAAGGGTTTTCCCGCCGTACGGATTATTTTTTCGGCCGCTGGTTTTCCAGATTCATCGTAAGCTACGACTTTGACTTCTCCGGGTTCGTATACCGTATTCATCCACATGAGGCGGTAACGCTCCTGTAAAGAAGCCTTACTCTTGCGCTGTATTCCCTGACTTTTCCCATTGATAAAAAGTTCGGCACTTGGATAATCTGTATACACGAAGACAGGGGTTTCTTGCCCCACACGCTCAGGCCATGTCCAATGTGGAAGTATATGCAGGGTATGCTCATTTCTATTCCATAAACTTCGGTACAGATAATAACGGTCTTTGGGAATGCTTGCCAGATCAATAATACCGAACATGGAACTATGGTTGGGCCAGGCATCGGTATCATAAGGGGAAGGTTCGCCAAGATAATCAAAGCCTGTCCAGACAAATTGCCCCATGGTCCAATGATGATCTTCCGCCAGGGCAAAATCCTCATCCGGAAGGTTGGACCAAGAGCAATATTCCATATCGTAAGAAGACGACTGATGATCGGAATACAACATATCACCTTTTTTTAGCACCGGAAATTTATAAACGCCCCTCGAGCTCACTGTTGATGCCGTTTCCGAACCCAACACTAGATTTTGGGGTAATTTGGCATACGCCTCTTCGTAACGGTGCGCACGATAGTTTAATCCCGGAACATCCAACAGACTAGCAAAACCATTTTCCAGCACACAGCTTACCTGATCCATACCGCAGGTCACTGGTCGGGACGGATCCTCACGATGGCATATATCCTGTAAAAACGAAGCTACTTTATAGCCTTCAGCACTGCATTGTGTGGGCACTTCATTTCCAATGCTCCACATCACGACAGCAGGGTTATTTCTAAAATGATGGATCATGTTGACCATATCCCGTTCGGCCCAATCCGCAAAAAATCGATGATATCCATTTTTACATTTCGCAATATCCCATTCGTCAAAAGGTTCAATCATCAGCATAAAGCCCAATTCGTCACATAGGGCAACCAATTCCGGAGCTGGCATATTATGTGCCGTACGAATGGCATCGCAGCCCATATCTTTGAGTAATTCCAATTGATAACGAAGAGCCGAAACATTGATTGCAACCCCCAATGGTCCAAGATCGTGATGATTACATACCCCCTGAAACTTTCGGATCTTTCCATTTAACATAAATCCCCGGTCGGCAATAATACGTACCTCCCGAATCCCAAAACGGGTTTCAAAACTGTCTGTCAATTTACCGTCTACAAATACTTGCGTGGAGGCCCGATACAGATTTGGATGTTCGGGGCTCCAGAGAGCAGGGTTTATCACTTCAAGATTTTGCACGAAAGGCTTGCCATAATTTAGTTTTTGTTGGTTTTCCTTCTGCGCAACCACCTGTCCCGCCGCATCCAAAATCGCAGTTACCATTCGTACCAACTTGCCATCAGCATTCTTCAAACTGGTTTCAAGCTTAACTGAGGCTAGACTGTCCGACACAAAAGGCGTCGTGATATACGTCCCCCAAACAGGTACATGGATCTTCTCCGTCACGATTACATGCACATTGCGATAAAGTCCTGCACCGGGATACCAGCGTGATGACTGTGCTTTATTTTCCAACCGCACAGCAACCGTATTATCCATCCCGTCCTGATGTAGAAATTCGGTCACATCACAATGAAAAGCATTGTAACCGTAGGGCCAAAAGCAGGCTTCCTTTCCATTGACATAGACCCGGGCTTCACTCATTGCACCATCAAATTTCAGAACCACGCGTTTATTGACGGGGTCGAATTGTGGAATATCAAAGTTGGTACGATACCAACCCACCCCCACATAAGGCAAACCGCCAGTACGGCCCGTTTTTACTGTTGCCTTTTTCTCTCCATTTTGTGTCACTGCAACATCCTGCAGATCATGTGATCGATCAAAAGGCCCAAAAATAGCCCAATCATGCGGTACAGTGACCTTCTTCCAGGCCCTATCATCTAGTGCTACTGATTCCCCATGAACAACCTCACCCTGAAAAAAACGCCAGTTTTTCTCCAACAAGAAGGATTGGCGTGCAGACTGTCCGTACGAATTGCCCGGAACAAGTAGGAATAAAAGAAACAAAAAGTAAGTCGTACGCAGTAATCTCATCATCAAATCAGGTGTTTATAGTCTACAGTTCAATTTTTTCATTGTCATTCAGCGGTTTAAATATACCTTATTTAAAAGCATTCAATGCTTTTGTTGGGCGCCCATTATTGTCAAATGCACCTAGGGTATAACCATTCCACCCACCATACGCCAAAGGCTCCCAATAGAATATACCCAGTACTTTCTGATCGGGCACACTATTGACCGCGTTGAAAAGATCCTTTAACCATATTTCAGCACTATCTGCTTCATCCCAGCTCATCCCCACCTCGCAGATCATCACTTCCGAATTGTATCGGGCAACCATATCTTTGATGTTACTGATGCAGGCTGCATTGCGCTCTTTCCAGTTTGCTGGAGTCGGGTAAAGTGACATGCCAATCACATCCCATTTCCCACCGTTGTTTTTCAGACCATCGAACATCCAACGAAACAAGTTATTGTCAAATCCATTGTGCAGGTGTACGATCACTTTTGCTGCCGGAAATACTGCTTTTACCGCATCATAGCCGGCATTATTCAATGTGGCATAATTAGCCATACTGACAGAGGCTTTTCCATCTTCCCAAAGCATCCCATTGCCCGTTTCATTACCGACCTGCACCCATTCAGGTGAGATACCGCTATCTTTTAGCAATTGAAGAACCTCCGTTGTATGATCACTAACAGCCTTCTTTAAACCATCAAACGATAAACTCTTCCAAGCTGCAGGCTTTGTCTGCTGTCCCGGATCCGCCCAGGTGTCACTGTAATGAAAATCCACCATAATACGCATGCCCAGATGATGCGCACGACGAGCTTTGACCAGTACATCATTCTTGTTGCACCAGCCTTGCTGAGGATCTACCCAAACACGCAATCGTACCGCATCCATGCCCAGTCCACGCAAGATTTTCAGCCCATCCACTGCGCTGCCTCCTGCATTAAAAAATTGCACACCTGAGGCTTCCATTTCAGTAATCCAGCTCACGTCCGCACCTTTTGCCAAATGTGTTTTAGGTACATCCACCTTAAGATTATCTTTGTCGTTGCAGCCAGACAAGCCCAAACACAAGCCTATTAGGGCCAACATTATTTTTATTTTTTTCATCCGATTATTTCATTTAAGAACCCGTCCCTATCTATTTTATTCCACATGATATTTGAATTGTTTTGGATCGCTTAGATCAAGAATCAAGGTATGTGTACCGATCTTATCATAAGCGAAGCCAGTTCCATCGGCCGTATACAAAGCACAGTTTCCATCGCCCTCTGCTGCGCCAAAAAACCAAGTCCAGCTGCCATTGATCAATACCTTAATTCCCCATTGTTCAGCTACCGTTGTCGTGATGGTTGCTTTCCAAACCTTCGCCGTCTGGTCATATACCATTGGTGTTGCTGTTGCACTCCAACCATTAAAATCGCCCGTTACCGTCATGGATTCTACGGAAGTTTCTTTCCAGGCCAATTTATTGACATCGGCTGTCAAGTATAAGTATCCACCTTTACTCGTCCAGCAATTCCAGCGATCAGCTCCGCTATACAAGATATATTGGCTACCATCCAGGGGATAAGAACCATAGATGAGCGGTGCACTCGCACTTTCCGCATTGGTTAAATAGAAGTTGTACCATTGGTCGAGACGCACAAAACCATCGTAAAAACCATCTTCCTTTCTCGAACACAGTTTCCATGGAAATTGCGTAAACTCTTTATTTGATAGATAGAGATAGGCAGCATCCTCAACGGGCTGGTAAGCGGTGACAGTCAGGGCGATCACATTGCTGTAGAGCCAATCTGTATTGGTTCCCAATCGTGAAGCAATACGGACATAAAACACATTCTTTTCATCAGGCAAAAATCCCATTCCCGTGACAAGGTTATTCAATTGTTCATGCGTATAGCTGAGCGAGCTTGCAACCTGTTCGATACTTTTGGAGACAGCAGAAAAAGATGGATCAGCAGCAATTTCTATTTTATTTTTTAAAGCCGACTGCGCCATTGGTTCATCGCTGGCCAAAATCGCCTCATCCCAGACAAGCTGCAGAGCCACGGCCTTGCGATCAGTAGATTTTAAGACCAGTTCTGTTGTACTGCTGTACAACACTGCAGGTTTTATCCCACTGACAGCCGGTGTTCCACCCTCCTTTTTACAGGCAACGAAAAGCAACACCAGGATATAGAGTGTCAATTGTTTCATAGGTATCATTATCTTTAAAAGTCCATATGGGAATACCTGGATACTCTTCGCAGCATATGTGCTTTCAAATAGCCGTATATCTCCATAGATTTAGTTATTAATGCCAGCCACCGCTAGTAGCCAGGATTTTGGATCAAATTCGGGTTAGCGCTCATATCAGTGGTTGGAATCGGATACAGATTGAATTTCGCATCCACAGAGCGGCCGTTCATGTCACCGCCTTTCCATTGCCAGATGTAATCGCTACCGGTAAATTTCCCAAATCGAATCAGGTCAGTACGACGCGTACACTCCCAAAACAGTTCACGGCCGCGTTCTGCAAGGATAAAATCCAGTGTCAGCTGCGCCTGGTCAATGGCTCCGGCCGAACTACCATACCCCCGCTGACGGATACTGTTTACCAACCTGATCGCTTCCTGTACACTTCCTCCGCCACCGCGCAGTACAGCCTCAGCATACATTAGATACACGTCGGCCAAGCGGATCATCGGGAAATCAGTACTTACCAAACCTTCATCTGTCGTATAGGTACCATCATCTTTCAAATTTGTAAACTTAACAAGCCCATATCCCTGGCTCGAGGCAGCGGGGTCTTCGACATCCAGGGACTGGCCGTTTTTCCAGAAATCACCTCTTTTGTCTTCCGCCTGAAAGAGTGCCACAAATTCGCGAAGTGTACGAAAACTATTCCAGCCGGAAAGCACACCGTAATCCGATGATTTCATGCTTCCAACAATAGGGCCGTTGACAAGATACGTTGTCGCACCCCATGTCGTTGTATGCGCTACATCGGCCTCTATCGGGAAAATAATTTCATTGGTCCGTTTATCATTATCAGCATTAAATACCTGCTTATAGTTCGCATTTAAGGAATATCCAGCATCAATCACTTTTTTAGCATAATTCAGACATTCCGCATTTCGTGCTGTACCCGTATAGACCTGTGCATTAAGATAATTTTTGGCCAATAGGGACCAGGCGGCAGCACGGCTTACCCGGCCATACTCATTTTGACGTGCTTCCGGTAAGATCGTCTCGATCTCAGTCAATTCTTTTTCAATAAATGCAAAGAGATCAGCTCTTGTCATCCGTGGTGGAAAAAATGCAGCAACCGGGTCCTTTTCAGTCACAAAAGGAACGTTCCCATAAAGGTCCATGGCATGACTATAGGCCAATGCACGCAGAAAACGCGCTTCGGCTGCGAACTCCAAAATTTGTGCCTGCTCGGCCGAATTAAAAGTCGCCAGCTTCTCTGTTGTTGCATTCCGTAGAAATTCATTACAGATGGCTACCGTATAGTAGATCCGATAATACATGGCATTCACCCAGGTATCAGAAGCTCCCCAGGTCATATACTGGATATCGGTCATATTGTCGCCTCCTGCCCATGTATAGATCACTTCATCAGTCGGTACCTCCTGCAAGTTAAAGTAAACCCGAAGGTAACCCCAAGAGGCCGTGCTGCCCGCCATATCCGGATCGGCATCACCACGTCCATTGCCCGCAACGGCAAATGAGGCATACAATTTAGCAAGTACTGCCCGGTAACCATCCACAGAGGTGTATACCGACTCCGAAGTAGTTTCTACAGTGGGATACTGGTTTAAGTCTTTTGTACAGGATTGTAGCAATGCGATTATACTCAACAATCCAAAACAATATCTTTTTATATTTTTCATCGCTATATAAGTTTTCTTTTTTGAGGGAGCCATTAAAAATCCATATTGAGACTCAAGGAGAAAGTTCTTGAGCGTGGGTAGAACGAACTGTCGAAGCCACTCGGAACCTCAGGGTCCATGCCGCTATATTTGCTCACAATAAAAACATTCTGAGCTACCGCACCCACACGTAGATTGGAGATCTTACCCACCTGACCAAAATTATAGTTCACCGACAGGTTTTCCATCCGAAGGAAGGAAGCATTTTCGACGTAATAATCCGAATAATACTGTCTGGTCTGGAATTGGGTATTCAAGTAATCCCGATGTAAGTTGTTGATCGACGCATCCACATATTGAACTGTTTCCCAAGCACTAAGATTCATTTTGGTATTATTGAATACGTAGTTACCCAAATTTGCGCGTAGTGTCGTTGCTGCTGTCCATTTTTTGTAAGTTAACTGCGTATTGAAACCAAAGAGCCATTTTGCCGCGGGCGCTTGATAGCGGTACAAGTCCTTTTCGTTGATCGCTCCATCACCATTCAGATCCGCATATACACCTTCGAGCGGCTTGCCAGCCTCATTGTATAACTGTTTGTAGACATAAAACATGTAAGGCTGATACCCCGTTGTCAGAATCTGTATACCACGACCACTGACATTCGGTCCCACATAAGTTCCTATGGCATTCGCATCCTGCACCAAAGCTATATTGGTTACTTTTGTATGCTGATTAGTCGCATTGAAATTGACTTCCCAGCGCAAATTATCCTTTTGTATGGGTACGGTATTCAGTTGAAATTCGAAGCCACTACTTTCGACATTACCTACGTTGATAGTCGCGTTCTGGTCAAAATTGGTTCCTGCGGCTACAGGCACATTGGCCAATAGATCATGCGTTTTTCTTGTGTAATAGTCAATTGCACCAGACAGCCTGTTTTTCCAGAAAGCGAAATCCAGGCCGTAGTTAAATGCTTTGGTCGTTTCCCAGCGTAAGTCCCGATTGTAAACCGATGGTCTATACACCAGATGGTACTGATCGCCGAAACGATACTGTGCATAGGCTGTTCCCAAATTGTATACCGGCAAATATTCGTAATTTCCGATCCCTTCCTGCTGACCTGTAACGCCGTAACTCGCACGGAGCTTTAGATCGTCCAGGAAAGAGATTCCTTTCATGAAAGACTCCTGCGAAAGACGCCAGGCCAAGGCGACTGAGGGAAATGTTCCCCAACGGTTTTCGGGGCTGAATCGGGAAGTTCCATCCTTACGGACCGTAGCGGTCAATAAATAACGGTTATCGTAATTGTAGTTGATCCGTCCGTACCAGGAAATCAGCGTATGTCGTTCGTCAGATGCAATAGCAGTCGAGCGTATATCACCAGCTTCGTTATAGTATACTATAGGTGGCCGTCGGGCACTCCAATATTGATAATCGTGACCTGCTGTCACGTCAATTGTACTTTTAATTTCCGGGAAGAACTTATTATAGTTTAGATAGCCTGTAAACAATTTATTTTTAAGCGTCTGTTCATAACGGTCAAAAGCGCCTCCGATCGTAAAATTATTGGCTGCACTTGCCGGAATAAGATTCGATCCATTTCCTTTGGCATAGTCATATCCGAGTGTTACGTGCGCTTTCAATTCAGGTAGCAGATGGAATTTATAATCGAGGTCAAGGTTACCCACGGCTCTATTGACTGTACTACGGTGTTTTTCCTGCTTGAGCAATCCAAGTGGATTGAGGTTTGCACCTGTTGCCGGAAGACCGGCATTATCCAAACTCTCGTAATAGCCACCATAAGCATCTGCCCCAGAATAAATCGGTTGCGTAGGATTAAATGCTACAGCAGACCATATCGCATCGGTATTGGCAAAACCGTTGTTGTTATGGGCACCTTTAACATTTAAATTTACGGTCAGGTGTTTATTAAAAAAAGTGGGATTTAACACCAAAGCGCCCGTCACGCGCTCCGTTTTGTCGGTCCGCAAAGTCCCTTGCTGATTATAATAGCCCACCGATGTACGAAAAGGCAAGGTTTTGCCGATCTTTCCCTGTAGACTTAAGTTATTATCCGTCCCGATGGCATCCTGAAAAACCTCAGACAGCCAATCTGTTGAGGCATTGCCCAATAACGCCTTTTGGGCAGTGCTCCCTTTGGTATTGATGAGCGAGGCAAATTCATCGCGCGACATCATATCAGCCACTCCCATAGCCTGCTGCATGGACACGATTGAAGAGAAAGAAAGCCGTAAAGCATCTCCTTTACCCTTCTTTGTTGTTATCAATAATACCCCGTTTGACGCTCGGGATCCATATATTGCTGTCGATGATGCATCTTTGAGCACTGTCATGCTTTCGATATCATTCGGGTTGATCAGACTGAGAAAATTGCCACTATTGCCGCTAATACCACCAGTCTCTAGCGGTACACCGTCCAATACGATCAATGGATCGTTGCTGGCACTCAAGGAGGCTCCCCCACGGATACGTATCGTACTCCCGGAAGAAGGAGAACCGCTGTTGGACATCACCTGCACACCAGCTGTTTTTCCATTGATCAGCTGTTCGGGAGAGCCGACAAGTCCACTGTTAAAATCCTTGCTTCCGACCGTATTTACGGCACCGGTTAGATCCTTTTTTGTTGTACTACCATAACCTACGATGACGAGCTCTTCCAGCACATTTCCCGCAGGCACCATGCTGACATCCACGGATGTTCCCCCTACCACCGTCAAGGTTTGGCTACTGTAGCCTACAACAGAGAATAGAAGCTGGGATTTACCCTTGGGCAATGAGATACGGTACGAGCCATCACTCGCTGTTGAAGTGCCCACCGTAGTTCCGGCCACCAATACTGTTACACCTGCCATCACCTGCCCATGCTCGTTGCGGACCACCCCACGGACATCCTGTTGTTGCATCGACCTGATCCACTTGCTTTCCCCTTTCGTTGCAGCATAAAGCTGCGTTTCCCCAAGACAGGATAGCAAGGACAAGCCCAATAAACTTGTTTTAAATGCAAAACCCTTCATTGTTTAAAATTTAGATGTGTTTATAATTGTTTTCTTTCCCTTTATTATATTTTTTGTATTCCTTATCGCTTTATTTAAGCATTCCCCTAAAAAACGCAGCCGTTTTTTTCAGGTCGTCGTTCTGCTCCAAACCTTGATCCTTACGGCCTGACGGATTATTATCCATGCCCTACTAATCGGTGGCATTAAGCAGCTGTATCGCTATTCGAGCCATATCGCAGCTATAGATAGTGCCACCCCCTCCATCTTTTCGCCTGAAACGATTAGTTTTTCGATATCCCTTTTGTCAAATTGAACCAGAACCGTGGGCTTAAAAAACCGTTCAAGAAATACAGGATAAGGAGCAGGTAGCAAAGCCGTAGGCACGAGCTTTAAGTTGGCTAGATCCATACGAACCACTGTTTCGCCGGATGCCCCAATAGCTATATTATCCACATAGGTATACCCTTTTTTTGTCACAAACCCAGCATTCAGCAGCGGATTCCCGCCTTCATGTTTCAAGAGTATACAGAGCTTTGTGGCAGCAGCGATACCCACAGGCCGTTCAGCAATTGCCGATTTGATATCTTTTACCCAAAAATACTGTACCCCCGAATCCTTGGCATGAAAAGTATAGGTCCAAAAAGGAACTTTACTGAGATCATGATGCTCCCGTTTCGCATTCATGTAAGCCGTTTCTGGAATAGCGAAAGTTTCCAAAGAAGACACTTTGGACAAGGACTCAAAAAGCCCTATAGGCGCACGCTGCTCATATAAGCCCACCGTCCAATACCTATTGACACGATAATTCCAATCCAGCGGTGCTCCAGTCTGATTATCAGGATAGGTAATTTTTTCACCATCCACAAACACAGTAGCTGTATATTTCAATTCATTGCCCACGAATAAAGATGCCGGGACATCCGCTTCATAGGTACAGTTATCTTTGGAGATCAACTTGATGTAGGGATTATGATCTTTCCAAAACGAAACCTGGTCCGTTTGTAGAATAATGGAATCGGGCTGTTTTTCAAAAACATAACGGAACTGCAATTTGGTAGAGCGCCCTTTTTCCAATATTTCGGGCTGCTGGTGTATCAATAAAGGCTGCTTCAGCGCTTCAGTTTTTGGCGCGTAATATTCGCCCAAATAGCCATTTTTCCAGGGCGAGGAAGCTAGCCAGCTATTTTTCAGCTGGATATTCTTACGCTTTAACAGATATACTCCAGGCTTAACGCTGAAACTTGTTTTAGCGACTGAAATAGCTTCATCGGTGTCATTTTTCCCTAACAGTGAACGGACGGTAAACAGGTCGCCTAGATCAGGAATCCGAATATCGATCCTCTGTGACCGGTACAGAATATGTACCACCTCACGATCGAGCGATGGCTTAGCAAAAGGATCAGCGATTTTTTCTGCATCCGGCATAACCTCCAAGCGCCATAGACCATCTTCCAGACGATCTAAAAAATAAGCACCAGATCCACCGTATTCCACCACAGGTGACGAACCATGACCGGCAACATGTTGCAATTTCGTTGGATTTAAAGGCCTTACAGTCGTATTATTGGTGTAAAAATACTTATCCTGCGCATTCATCACGGAGAGATCCTGCTCATAACTAACACTAAAATCGCCAAATAGGGTGTCTTGAGGGTAATGTTCAAACTTTTTATTTCTCGGTATCGTATAAGCCACCTCTGCAGCAATCATGGTACTCAGTGCTTTTGCCGGTGTATAAGCCAAATTGAGATAATGTGTCTGATATTCGGTATTATAGGCTGCAATATCCATCGGATCGTAAGCAAACTGAGTGATCCACTGAAATCCCGCCGAACGAAATGTGCGGCTCATTGCGGGATGCATGTAGCTGTAAAGATTATCAGCAGGATCATATTCGTAAACTGCTTTCGCTTTGTTGGCGAAGCCTTTCAAGTTTGAAAAAGGGATATCGTACTGATCAATGTAAGGAAGAAAATTCCCTTGACGTTCCCGTCCAGCAACCAGTCCCACAGGATACCATTGATAAGTTGTGCCTTGGATATCAGCATCAAAATAAGCCTTAACATGTTCCATATTATGACTTACATTGTAGAAAATCGGTTTTTTGTTCCCACTTTTCTTCATGGCATTCACCATTCGACCGATATAGTCCGACGTCGTCTGAATGGCACCTGTATGGCAAGGTTCATTATTTATTTCAAAGCCTATGATGTAAGGGTCCGTCTGATAAGCATTTCCGGTATACGGGTTGACATGATGAAGTAACTGGGTAATGTATTTTTCTTGAGCAGCTATCGCCTGTGGATTAGCATGAACCTCACACTTATCATAATGATACGTAAATGCATCTGTATTTATATTTCTTTCAGGATAACCATTACCAAAATTGGTCATTCCCGTAATCAGGATCCTAATTCCCCTTTCCTGAAGTTTAAAAAGTAGATAATCCAATAGATCAAGGTGTTCATTGCTGATCAGGTTACCATTTTTATCGGAGATTTCTACATCCCAAATATGGATACGATAAGCGTTATATCCCAAACGGGCGAAGTGATAAACGTCCCGATCAATAGCCCGCTTTCGATCGATGCCTTTATCGTGTAAAGCCCGAAAGGCATGGGCAAAAGGAACGGTATAATTGACGCCATAAAATGAAGCTTCAGCTTTGGAGTCGGACCAGCGCATGACACCTTCACGGTCGACAAAAACTGTAGGGACCTTTTTAATAGCCTTCGATTGAGCGTAAGAATTGACATAGCCCAAGAGAGCAAAGCAGCATAAAATAATTACACGCATGGATTGTATCGATTTATAATTTTTTGGTTATTACTCTTACAAACCTATCAAACGTGATTATTTTTTAAAGCCACATATCGGACAAAGAACAACACAAATTGGACATTCCCAACCACCCAAAACAATAAACAACACTAACAATCAACCAATTACAAATAACCTTCCATATACACCTTTGGTGACATCCCAAATTCCGATTGAAAACATTTTGAGAAATAAGAAGCATTGGAGAATCCGACCATATACATCACCTCGGAAACGGTAAACTTTTTTTGCTGTAATAACAGCGCTGCTTTCTTGATACGAATGCTGCGTATATACTCCACCGGTGTATAGCCTGTTAGTTGCTTAATTTTACGATGGAGTTGTCTGGCGGCGACATCCGTGAGCTCACTGAGCCGCTGCACCGAAAATTCCGAATCGTCCAAATTTTCTTCGATCAGCTGTGTCACATTGGTCAGAAATTTTTCATCCGGTGAATGTACAGCTATTGCTTCTGTGGGTTTACTGATTTCGTCGATACGCAATTGAGCGACAATCTTATCTTTCCTATCCAAGAGCTGCAATAGCTGTATCTGGAGCAAGTCCAGATCAAAAGGTTTCGCCATATAAGCATCTATGCCGACGGCAACCCACTCGCGTCTGATCAGCTCATCGTCTTGTGCTGTCAGCAAAATGATCGGAATAGTTGCCGTCACGATATTTTGTCGTAGTTTTTTCACCATTTCAATTCCCCCCATATTGGGCATCATGGCATCCGTGAGAATAATGTCGGGCACAAAACTATGTCCGTCGATCAAGCGTAAGCCCTCGCTACCATCACTCACAATGCGGCAATCGTAATGCGACTGCATGGCATTTCGTAAAAAATCAGCGAGTTCGGCATTATCTTCGACGATCAGTAGCTTTCGTTTACCCCCTACCGGTATGCTATCGGTCGCATCCTTATCGTTTACATGGTCATGTTTCCAACTAAGCGTTACGGCTGTGCCCTTTTGATCGCTCGCTATATCAACGCTCCAGCCCAACTGCTCACAATAACTTTTGACCAGGTACAGACCAACGCCCGTGCCCTGTACAGCACTCACTTCTTTCAGGGAAGAACGATAGAATTTGCTGAAGACATAAGGTAGGTCTTCAGGTGCTATACCAATTCCCGTATCCCGAACGATAAGCTTGACATCCGGACCAATTACTTTCAGCTGCAGTTCCACGCTACCCTCCGGACGATTATACTTACAGGCATTAGCGATGAGGTTGTTGAGAATCGATCCCAGTTTGGCTACATCGGTCTGTATAAAAAAGCTCTCTACATCGGTAACAAAGTCAATATGGACGGTACTGTACTCAGGTACCTGCTGCCAGTCAGCTATAATTTGTCTGCTATAGGCGACCAGATCCATCTGAGAGGTAAGCAGGCCCTGCAAGGGCGTCTGTTGCTGCTCGACCTGATCAAAAGTCATCAATTCCTGGATGAGATGGCTTATTTTTAAGGCATTTCGATGAACACCATCCAACTGCTTCTTTTTGTCACTGTTCTTTGTCTGCCGCATCATTTGGCTGACAGGGGCCAAAATCAGGCTTAACGGGGTTTTCAGCTCATGCGACACAGCTGCCAGGAAGTCCATTTTCATCTTTGTGAGCTCAAGTACCTTTCTCCGTTCGCGCCTTTCCCATTTTAGTGTACTGCGAACCCTGAAAAAATTGACGACCCAAAATAGCAGGAAAATAACAACGAGGACGTAAGCAGCTTTGGCCCAATAGCTTGCATACCATGGATAACGGATCTGAATATGGTAGGTATAAATCTCCGACACAACATGACCGGCGACATCCACTTTAGCCAACTGAAGGTCGTAGTTACCCGAACTTAAGTTGGACAGGAGCACTTTGTTGTCACCCCGTTCCATCGGAATCCAGGTTTCATTTTTTCCTTTAAAAGCATAAGCTAGGCGATAGCCTAAATGATTTCCATAATCCAAATCGGAAAATTCAAGCCGAAGGTTATTCTGATCATGCGCCAAAGTGATCTCGTTTTTATACCGTAAACCATAGTCGTAATTACCGAAACGTTCATTATTGACATACATTGCGGTGAGCACAATCTTTTTGGAACCATCCAGATCCGCTTGCTCATTTTGCGCGGGCAACAGGACCAGCTCATCAATTCCGCCCAGCACCACTTCCTCCCGCTCTGTATCGTAATACATCGAGGATATCCTTTGCCCGTATCTTAATAGTTCAGTTTTTAAACTCTGCTTATTAACCTGCCACACTCCAATACTCGTTGCCAGCCAGATGTTTTCTTTGACCTCGGCCATGGCAGTTACTTCACCTTTACCAACAGGATCAAAACGAACCAATGTATTTTTCCCATCCGGAGCAATACGCCTCAATTCGCCATGTTCCCCTACCCACACCGTATGCTGTCCATCCTTCAGCATAAAGGTCGCCTGATCCAATGCATGCCCAGCGCTGTCTTTAAGCTCCGTTATTTTCCCTGTGGCCACATCAATGCTACTGATCCCCTTATTATAGAACAGCGCCAAGATCTTCCCCCTACCATTGTCAACGATCTGATTGGCAAAATCTTCCAGAAGACCGTCAGCTTTACTGAAATTACGGCTTGCTATGACCGGGCCCTTGGCTTCCAATAAACGGCTTCGGTTGACGACAAATATTCCCCCCATATAGGAGGCCACCCAGAGATTATCCTGTCCATCTTGCAAGATGTCGTACGACCATTTCGCATTTCGTCTTCCACTGGCATCGACAATTGTAAAGGTTTTAAACTGTTTCGTATGCGCATCAAACACATTGACGCCGCCGTCTGAGGCTATCCACACCAATCCCGTATGATCCTCAAATATATCCCGGATACGGTTGTGTGCCAGACGATAGGTCTTGGCATCCATACGGTACCAGCTGCTTTCCGTATTTTTGTCGTCCAGCCCACGTACACGGATCAAACCATTATCGCCGCCCAGCCAATACCAGCCATTGCGATCCCTGTTAATTTTATAAAAACGGTTGCCGTCGCTGCTCGCAGTCAATTGATAGATCGGCAGTATTTTTTCCACCTTACGGTTGGACCATAAGGAAAATCCCAGGTCTGTACCCAGCCAGATATTTTCCGACCGATCCTTAAAGATACTCCACACGATGTTATTGGCCAGCGAGTTTCTATTGCGGGAATCATGTTTGATCCGTTTGACCAACTGCTGATCCAGCTGATACGTAAAAAGACCATCATCCGTACCGACAAGCAAGGTGTTGGAATCTTTGGAAGCCATCGCTTTGATGGGATGATTTTGTAGTACCGGAGTTTTCTGAAGCGTATGGTTCTTCGTATTATAGCGATACAGGCCGTATTCTGTCCCCACATAGGTACTTGCTGATTCCGGAATAGAAAATATAGAATTCACAAATTGATTACTCCCCGGCCTATAATCTGGGAGCGGTAGAGGCACAATATCTTTTTTTGATGAATTTAATTCAAAAAGTCCATTATATGTACCGATTAAGATTCTATCGCCCACCTTTTCCAGTGCATACACGGCGGTTTTTGATTTGTTCTTTGGAAATGAATTCTGATAATCGATAAGTTTACGTGTCTTGGTATTATAGCAATACAAACCACTTATTGAACCGATCCACAAGGTATCGCCAACAAGGAGCAAAGACCTGACATCTCCAGGTCCCCCTGCCGGAAAAGATTCAAATCGGTCGAACTGATAGTTATAGAGCAGCACCCCCTGCCCTGTCCCCAATGCGAAATGTTTATTATCGATCAGTGCAATGCAGTAAACGAAAGTCTGAAAAGGAGATTTGGTCCCCGTGAGCGGCTGCAGCGCATAGCCATCATAATTAAATAACCCATTGTTACTTCCCAGCCAAAGCATCCCCAAGCTATCCTGTGCAAAAGAGTGGACTGTATTTGCATTCGTTCCCAAGGAAATATTGCGAAAAGAGGGATAATCCAGCGATTGCCCGAAAACAGCCGTACCCACGAAGGAACAGACAAGTAACCAATAGAAATAAAGAGACTGCATTTTTTATAAGCGCTATACCACAAACTTAATTATTTCAAATGGAATACTGCTTATCCAATCAATTGTGCCAAGCGAAAATAGCGTCCTTTACGCCGATGTGCAACTCTTACTTTTCTACCGTTTTCAAGCTGACTTTTACCTGGCAATCTTGCTTAAACGAAATTTTTTCAAACGAAGCCCCATAGCGGTTGTTCTTTTTTAAAAAAAAGTATATATGGCACATTTAGAAGTAAAACCGAGAAACGGAGCGCCCTGGTGGCTATGGCTGCTGCTTTCACTTATCGCGCTGGGATTGGTCCTGTATTTTATAAACCGTTACAACAGTGACGCCAGGTTAAATAACCCCACTCCAGATACAAGCATTAACGAAACAGCGCCGCAAACAGATACGCTTTAGACTCCGTTGCATATAAAAAATTGATCACCCAATAAAATTGAAGACATGGCATTAGAAGAAAAAAAATATAATCATCTGATTGAACTCGGTGGAAGCGACTACGAAATTGTCGATGGCGAACCTGATATCCGGGGCTGGAAAGTAAAGAATGAGGCCGGCCAACTGCTCGGCAAGGTAGATGATCTGCTCTTTGACCCTGAAAGCCAACAGGTCCGTTACATCATTATCGATCTCCATGACGCCGAATTTGTTATTGACGAAGATAAGAAAGTATTGGTCCCCATTGGACTGGCGTCGCTTTACGATGGCACACAGATTCAGGCCAGCAATGAGGAAGCTTACCCGACTCCAGCTGTCGAACCGATCGACCATAGCGTGATACTAACAGTAGACGAAATCCCAACGGAAGAACCCGCAACCGATTATCTGTACAATCCTGCCGATGATGGCGAAGTTGTGGTGATATCCGTCAACGAAGATCAGTTAATCCGCCTGCCTGCTTATCAACAGGATCAGCTCGATCCCGAAACAGAACTTAGTATCCGTCATGTATTTGAAGGCACCGGCGATGTGGGTTTTATCGTGAACGAAAGCAGCTATCACCCGACGGAATTCTATGATCATTATCACTTTAGTGAAGACACGTTCTATAGCGGCGGGAAAAAGACCGAAGGTCTTCCGCCGGATCAGACCCAACGGACCCGAAGAGTGACTGCCAGACATGAGCAAACCACAGGACATGAGCCAGGCACGCTCGACAATAACAGTGAATTATAGGATAATCAGATATAACTATTATATCAGGAACTATTACATCAGGCTTAAATTACAGCATTTATTTAAGCCTGATGTCTATTTATAGCTATTTTATCGGGCCGTATTTACCGAATTAACTTGTTAAAATACCCAAAACACCAGTATTTTATAACCTATCGCACAAAATAACTACCCAAATCCCTCTAACGTCCTATAAACTGCATTAAAATTGCAGGATTTGTAGAAAATCAATACAAACCGGTTATGAAAACAACATATAAAAACATCCACGAAAAGAATAGACAAACCATCAGGAGGTATTATGAAAAATATAGCTGGTATAAACTTGACCGGGAGGAGCTGGCACAGGAATTACTTATCCGCGGCGGTTTTCTAGCAATTTTTACCTGGCTGCTATGGTAAGCCGCTGTTCAATTGAATTTACGCGTATTGGTCTTTCTTAAGTGATGACTTATTCATCTACCTTGCCTTTTGCATATAGTAAATCATCACCGGTAAGCATGGTTTTGCATATTGGATAGATGACGGTATCAGCCCATAGCGGATTGCTGTTTAAATCAGTGGACCGATCAAATTTTGCAGGAAAGACTGCTTGTCCCAGTCATGAAGAATGTTTTTTTAAAGCTAGGCACCTTTCCACCTAGCTTTTTTTTATTGTATCCAGTTTTGTTTCAATAGCTTGAACGCTTCCGCATATTGGTTGCTTTTTTGTAAAAAAGCAAACGATTTATTTCGGGCATCCGTTCATGAAGTAAACATAAGTTTATTTACTTTTCTAAACATTGGATTATGAAACAAGAAACTGGAACTACGCCAAAATTTAAAGTTAAGGCTACTGTTAAAGCTGATCCAGCGTTGCAGGAGCTCTTTTTGGATGAAATAATGGACCTCTACTGGGCCGAAAACCATCTTGTCAAATCGTTGCCAAAAATGATAAAAGCGGCATCATCACCGGCATTGGCCACTGCTATCGAAAATCATCTCAAGGAAACAGAAGAGCACGTTTCGCGGCTGGAACAGATATTCAAGCTATTGGGCAAAGAAGCACTGGCTAAAAAATGTGATGCAATGGAAGGGCTTACCAAAGAAGCGGAGGGCGTCATCGAAAGTACTCCAGTGGGGACCGCAACCCGGGACGTGGGTATTATTTTGGCTTCTCAAAAAGTAGAGCATTATGAAATCGCCAGCTATGGTGGTCTGCTCCAGCTTGCTGCCACATTGGGACTGCAAGAAGTGGCCGAATTGCTTGAGCTGACACTCGGAGAGGAACAAACGGCTGACGCAATGCTCACTGAGGTGGCTGAAAATAAAATTAACTATACGGCGGCACAAGAATTATAACACATCAAGTAACATGAAAAAGAGAGAAACAGAAATAAAAAAGGGCAAACAGCCTGAAAACGAAAAAACAAAATCATTAGGTCAGCATATAGCCGATGCGACCGGCCAATTGATGACCACCGACCAGGGAGTGAAGATCAACGACGATCAAAATTCATTACGTGCAGGTGACCGCGGAGCTACGCTGCTGGAAGATTTTATCCTACGGGAGAAGATTACCCATTTTGACCACGAACGTATCCCCGAACGCGTGGTGCATGCCCGGGGATCGGGCGCACATGGCATTTTTAAGTTGTACAAACCGCTGGGAGAGCTGACCAAAGCTGGTTTTTTGAACGATACAGAAATAGAGACCCCGGTATTTGTACGTTTTTCTACGGTCGCTGGTTCCAGGGGATCCACAGATCTGGCCCGTGATGTTCGTGGCTTTGCCGTCAAATTCTACACACAAGAAGGAAATTTCGATTTGGTAGGCAACAATATGCCGGTATTCTTTATTCAGGATGCTATGAAATTCCCGGATCTGGTACATGCCGTCAAACCTGAACCGGACAATGAAATCCCGCAGGCAGCTTCCGCACATGATACTTTTTGGGATTTTATTTCCTTGATGCCGGAGTCTACCCATATGATCATGTGGTTAATGAGTGATCGAGCCATTCCACGCAGCTACCGGATGATGGAAGGCTTTGGCGTACACACATTTCGATTTATTAATAAGAAGGGAGAAGCCACCTTTGTTAAATTTCATTGGAAGCCGCTTCTGGGGGTACATTCCGTCGCTTGGGATGAGGCGCAAAATATTTCAGGTAAGGATCCTGATTTTCACCGGCGCGATCTTTGGGATGCTATCGAAAACGGCGCATTCCCGGAATGGGAGTTAGGCGTGCAGATCGTTCCAGAGGCAGATGAGTTTAAATTTGATTTTGACTTGCTAGACTCTACCAAAATTATTCCTGAAGAACTTGTCCCCGTACAGCGAATTGGAAAAATGACGCTCAATCGTAATCCCGACAACTTTTTTGCGGAAACGGAACAGGCCGCTTTTCACATAGGCAATGTCGTACCAGGGATAGATTTCACCAATGACCCCTTATTACAGGGACGTCTCTTTTCATATACGGATACACAATTGATTCGCTTAGGTGGTCCCAATTTTCACGAAATACCAATTAATCGGCCAATTAACCCATCATACAATAACCAGCGAGACGGATTTATGCGCCAGAGGATTGACCGCGGAAAAACTAGCTATGGGCCAAATTCGCTCGGTGGTAACGACCCTGCCCAGGTGAAGGAGGCAGATGGTGGCTTTACGAGCTATCAGGAACGTATTGACGCGAGAAAAGTGCGAGCACGTAGCGATAGTTTCCGCGATCATTTTAGCCAGGCAAGGTTGTTTTTTCACAGCCAGTCAGAGCCCGAGAAAAATCATATTATTGATGCGTTCAGTTTCGAATTGGGGAAGGTAAAAACCGTCGCTGTAAGGCAACGTATGATTGGTATCTTGTCTTTAGTGGATAAAGGCCTTGCTGCTGAAGTAGCGTTTGCACTTGGATTAAAGGTGCCGCAGGAACCCAAAAAGCCGATCAATCGCAGTTTTCCAGCCGATGCTGACCCCGAAAATTTTGAGCCTATCCAAGTTGAAGGAAAGGTTAAAGTTTCACCTGCATTGAGTATGAAAGATACGGTAAAAGATAGTATCCAAAGCAGAAAAGTAGCCATACTTGCTGCGGATGGAGTTGATGCGGTATCTCTGCAAACGGTAAGCGAAGCGATTGTAGCCGCTGGTGCGGTAGTGCATGTTATTGCCCCGAAACTGGGCGAGATCACGGCCTCTGATAATTCGAAAATCCCGGTTGAAGAGAGCTTCCTGACAGGGGCATCTGTACTGTATGATGCTGTATATGTGCCTGGTGGAAAAAATAGTGTGGCAACACTGGAAGCGGAGGCAAACGCGGTACATTTTCTGAATGAAGCGTTTAAACATTGTAAAGCAATTGCAGCGGATGCGGATGCAATTCAGGTATTGGAAGCTACTTATTTCTTCGATAAGCTTCCCGACGAATTTTCAGAGGAAACTGTGCTTGAAGAAGGAGTCATTGTCGAAAAAGACGCCAGTTACTTAGCGGAGAAATTTGTCAAAGCAATTGCGCAGCACCGCTTTTGGGAGCGTGAAAAACCAAGACAGGTACCGGCTTAGAAAAGTGGCGGTAACAATAAAAAAGCCCGGTAATACGCCGGGCTTTCGCTATTTAAGATGGTATTTATCCGATCGGATCTTTTCTTTAGTTTGCCAGTATCGCAATCGCGCCTTCATTGCCCTGCTGGGCCGCAAGGTCGCATACAGAAAGCCCGCGAACATCAAGGAGCGTTGGATCTGCGCCCTTGTCGAGCAACAGTTTTAACACATCATTTCGGCCAAACATGGCCGCAAACATCAGTGCTGTACCGCCGTTGCCATGTTGTAGGTTTAAGTTTGCACCATGTTGAATGAGAATCTCAGCGATATCCTTATAGCCTTTGAAGGCAACCCCCATCAATGCGGTATTGCCACCATTATCCTGTGCATCAACATCGGCGCCAGATTCGAGCAATAGCTTAGCCGCGGCGAGCTGATTATTATAGCAGGCGATAATCAACGGCGTGTAGCCTTTGGTGTCACGGCTATTTAAATCTACCTGCTGTCGAATAAGTTCCTGTAATACTTCGACATTGCCTAGGCGGGCGGCATGTATAATTACTTCTGTCATCTGTGTCATATCGGAATTGTCCTTATTTATAACTAAAAATTACTTGTTTAAGTTATTACAGGAACAAAAGCTAAAGTACAAGGGTTTGGAAAATATTGATCTGCACCGTTTCCCAGCTATTCTTACCTGGTTGTTATAGTAAGGTAACATATACCCAAGGAGATATCAATTCATAATATTCAAACCATTTGCAGTTCTGTGTTGTCCTATCTGTAAACTTAAATCAACAACACATTGAACAGATTTACACGAATTGCTTTAAAAACAATATTGTGGATTATCGGAGGAATAATTACGCTTCTTATTCTTATCGTTTTCCTATTACGCCTACCCAAAATACAGAATTATATTGCTGGAAAAGTAACGCATTATGTCGAAGGAAAGATCGGCACCCCTGTCAAAATTGGTTATATCAATATTGACTTTCCTAAAAAATTGGTTCTGGAAGATATCTATCTCGAAGATCAAAGTAAGGATACTTTAGTTGCCGGCAAAAGCATAGCGGTCGATATCAATATGCTGAAACTTTTGAAGAATACTGTGGAAATCCAAAGCCTGGAAGCCGATGGAATTACCGCCAAAATACGTCGCACCTTGCCAGACAGTGCCTTTAACTTTGATTATATTGTTAAGGCCTTTGCTTCTGAAAAGGAAAGTGAGCCTACCGCAGACACGACTTCAGCACTGCTGTTTAACCTGGATAAGGTTAAGTTTTCAAAAATACATGTGGTCTATGCCGACGAGGTTATCGGCACCAGTGCCGATGTCTATCTCGGCAGCATAAATACCAATATTAAAAAATTTGACTTGACCAAAAACATGGCCTTTGACTTGCCTAAAATTAAAGTCGACGGGCTAAATGCAACGGTAAAACAATGGAAACCAACAACTGATGGATCTGGCCCTTCGGTTGAAGATTTTGGTATCACCGATAAAACTGCACAGACCACATCCCTCCTTCCTGATGTAGGCATACAGGTAGCCGAGCTCAGTAATGTGCTGGTTCGTTATGAAGATGAATCGAGTGCACTTAAATCTCAATTTATCCTGAAAAACTTCTATGCCGCTATCAATAAGATCGATCTCAACAAAGAATTTGTCGACATCCAAAAGCTCGATCTCGACGGTTCGGATAATAATGTCCTGCTGGGAAAAATCCAAAAATCTTCGGTCTCAGCAGCAAAAACCAGCGAAGTTGAAGCCGACAGCAGCAGCGCTGCAAAGATGAACTGGATCGTTTCGGCAAAAGACATTAACATCAATAATACCAATATCCGATTTAAAGACGACAACCAGCCCCGCATCAAGGGATTCGACTATTTTAACATCCAAATGCCGGCTCTCAAAACCAGGCTGACTGATCTCTACTACAGCGCCGATTCCATCAGTGGATCATTGAAAGAGCTTATCGCTGCCGACCATTCCGGTTTTGTCATCAAGCAGCTGAAGGCTGATTTTAACTATAGCAATACCGGTGCGGAAATTAAAAATCTATATGCGGAAACTCCTCGTACCCTGATCCGCGATTACGTTAAGCTAAGTTATCCTTCTCTGGATATCATCGGCAAAAAGCCAGAACTGATCACGGTCAATGCCAACATCACAAAAAGCCATATCGATATGCGCGATATCCGATTTCTAGCGTCCTTTCTGGACACCATGCAGGTGATGAAGCCCCTGCTCGACAAGAAATTTTATATCGACACCCGCGTGGCC
The DNA here is from genome assembly GCF_050433745.1 of Sphingobacterium sp. HSC-15S19. Classification (NCBI taxonomy): domain Bacteria; kingdom Pseudomonadati; phylum Bacteroidota; class Sphingobacteriia; order Sphingobacteriales; family Sphingobacteriaceae; genus Sphingobacterium; species Sphingobacterium sp. HSC-15S19. The sequence goes on along the minus strand of NZ_JBNPWQ010000033.1, from coordinate 45,927 downwards.
GGCCGTGTCGATGACCTGCATATTCCGAATATCGATTTCAGGACACTTTCCAATACCCGATTGATTGCCAGCCTGCATCTGAAAGGACTACCCGATATGAATAAATTGTCGGTAGACCTCAACCTGAAAAAACTGACGACCGGCCGTTCGGATATCGAAAAACTGGTTTCCAAATCGATGCTGCCCCAGAGCATCGAGCTGCCCAATACCATCGGTCTGAGCGGAACTTTTAAAGGTGGAATGACTGCCTTCAAGACCAACCTCGCATTGGTGACCGAAAAAGGCACTGCCAAAGTCGATGGAACGGTCCAAATGACCAAGCGCGATACCTTATACGATGCGGCAGTCAACGTTCGTGACCTCAATATTGGTCAAATCATGAAAATGGACAGTACCCTGGGCATCCTTTCGTTCGAAGGAAAAATCAAAGGCAAGGGTACCGATCCTAAAAAACTGGTGGCCAATTTTGACGGTAAAGTGAACCGGCTGGATGCCATGGGCTACCGCTACCATGATATCGACATGGATGTATCGGCCGATAAAGGTGCGATGAAGGCATCCATTCTGAGTCCCGATCCGAACATCAAACTTAAGCTGAATGCCAGCGCCAATATGAAATCGACTTATCCCAAAGTAGCATTCGAACTGCTGGTCGACAGCATCAACCTGCAAAAGTTACACCTGATGCAGGATGCGCTCAGCTACCGGGGTAAGCTGAGCGGTAACTTCAGCACAGCAGATCCAAACTTTTTGAATGGTGAAGCGCATATTACCAATTCGTTGATCCAATATAACTCCGATCGTTACGCACTGGATACTGTCTCACTCTTGGCCAAGGCCGATACCAGCCGCAATCAGCTGGTGCTGCGTTCTGATTTTCTGAATGCCCACCTGGTCGGCAAATACAAAATTCTGGAGCTGCAAAGTGCCGTCCAAGATTTGCTTCAAGTTTATTACAAACCCGAAAAGCCGGTCAAGATTCCGGCCTACTCACCTCAGATCATCGAATTTTCGGCACAGCTGACCCGCAATAGACTGATTCAGGATTTTCTGCCACAGCTGACAGAAATGAAAGCCATTACCTTGGATGGTCTCTTCAATAGTACCTCCAAAAACCTCTCGGCCAAACTGGATGCTCCACACATTGTGTATGCGGGTACAGCGATTGACAATGTGACCCTGGATATCAACAGTCTGGATAGTGCGCTCTATTATTCGGCCTTAATCTACAAAGTTAAAATGAACAGCATTGAGCTGACCAATACGGTTTTCAGTGGTAAGGTTGCTCAGAACATCGTCAACATGGGGCTTTGGATCAAGGATAAACAGGACAAAGAACAATACCACCTGGGCGCCAACATGGAGGCCAAAAATGGCCTATTTGAATTCAGCCTCCTACAGGACGGCCTCATGCTCAACTACGATAAGTGGGAGGTAGCGTCCAACAACCGCTTAAAATTTGGCAGCGCAGGACTGCTGGCCAACAATTTTGTCCTGAGCAACAAGGGACAGGAACTGCGCATTGCGTCACAGGACAGCATCCTGAACTCACCAATTGATGTGGCGTTTAAAAATTTCCGTATCGAGACACTGAGCAAGATGGTTATGAGTGATAGTCTGGATCTTGGCGGCGGCATAAACGGACAAACGACGCTATCCCGACTGGAAAGCAGTCCGGTTTTTATTGCAGATATGACCGTAGATAAGTTTTACTTCGGAAAAGATACCGTGGGCAACGTCAATATCAAAGTTAATAATGAACGCGAAAACACCTACAATGCCCATGTGAGCATTACCGAAAATGGTAACAACCTCGTCCTGAGCGGTGATTTTATCAATCCGCCGCAAGGCGACGCAACGCTCGACTTCACACTGGATATCGCGCCACTGACGATGAAGACGGTACAGGCATTCAGCATGGGAAATCTGAAGGATGCCAAGGGTAACCTGGAGGGCCAGCTAAAAATAGCAGGATCGCCTTCAAAACCACAGATTAGGGGTGACCTTGATTTCAGGGAAGCCGAGTTCAATGTGGCCATGCTCAATGCCCTATTCAAAGCAAAGGACGAACAGATCCGTTTTGATCAAAATGGAATATCGTTCCCCAAATTTGAACTCGAAGACAGCAAAGGCAATATTGCCCAGGTCAGCGGTTCTGTCAATACCCAGACCTATACCGATTTTGACTTTGACCTCAACATCGTCATGGACAATTTTGAAGTACTGAATTCCACGCAGGCAGACAATGATCTATTTTACGGAAAAATGTTTCTTGGCACCGATCTGCAGATCGGCGGAAATCTTAACAAACCGATTGTTGACGGTACCATCAAAGTACTTGACAGTACCGATTTTACCATGGTAATGCCCAACAATGATCCCGGTATGGCCGATCGGAAGGGTGTAGTCGAATTTGTAGACAAACGCGATACGGCCACCGCAAATGCCCTTGCCCGATTAGATTCCATGACCGTCACCAAACTGACGGGCATAGATGTCGACCTGAACCTGCAGACCGATAAGGATGCTAAGTTTAAGATTCTGCTTGATGCAGGCTCGCAGGATGCCCTAAACATTCAGGGCGAGGCCGAATTAAATGCCGGCGTAGATGCCAGTGGTAAAATAACCATGTCGGGCACTTTTACCGTGGAGAGGGGAAGTTATTCGTTCAGTTTTGGACCTGTGAGCAGAGACTTCAAATTTCAGAAAGGGAGTACAATTACCTGGAATGGCGATCCATTGGACGCGCAGCTCAATATTACGGCAGTGTACACCTTGAAAGCCCCTACCCTGGAACTGGTTGCGCCACAGCTTGGTACGCAGAACGCAAACTTGTATAAGCAAAAGATACCTTTCGACGTGCTGCTGAAAATTTCAGACCAACTGTTTCAGCCACAGCTCAATTTTGATATCGACCTGAATGCCAACAATGCCATCGTATCGCAGGATGTGATCAGTAAGGTAGACAATGCACTGACCACCTTACGTGATAATCCTTCCGACCTCAATAAACAAGTCTTTTCACTGATTGTGTTGGGGCGCTTTATGTCGGCCAATCCATTTGAAAGCCTTTCCGGTGGCGGAGGTACAGAGGCACTGGTACGCAATAGCGTCAGTTCGTTTTTGAGTTCGCAGCTCAACCGCCTGGCCTCCGATTTAATTACGGGAGTTGAACTTGATTTCAACCTGACCTCAGCAGACGATTACAGCACTGGAACTGCCCAGACGCGTACCGACCTGAACATCGGGGTGTCCAAAATGCTGCTCAACGACCGACTGAAAGTAAATATCGGATCCAATTTTGAAGTAGAGGGAAATTCACGACCAGGAGAAACTGCCAATAATATTGCCGGTGATATACAGCTGGATTATCAGCTTTCCCAAGATGGGCGCTACTTTGCGCGATTCTACCGCAAAAACCAATACCAGGTCACTTTGCAAGGACAGTTTGTTGAAACCGGTATCGGTTTTATCATTACTATGGATTACAACCGATTTAAGGAGATCTTTATGCGCTCCAAAAAACTCAAGGAATATTACAATACGGGCAGCAAGAAGTTTAGGAAACGTTTTGATGTCGAGCGTATGGAACAGGATTCGGCTTATCGGGACAGCGTCCGCACCGTCATCCGCGACAGCCTGATGCTCCATAGCCCCGAATACCGCAAACGCATGGAAGAACAGGAAAAAGAACAGCAGCGCCGCCAGCAGGTGGACAGCACGGCAAACAGCGCAGGGAAAAAGAGTACGCCGAAGCAGTTAGATACGATCAAAACCACAGCAATTAAAAATGAAGACGAGGAAAGGGCTTACCATGCAAATTAAACTACAGGGGCTGATTGGCCTATTTATAATAAGCGGCATCATTGCGGCCTGTTCGTCGACCAAAAACCTGCCCGAAGGCGAGAGCCTTTACGTGAAAGGAAACGTGAACATCGCATCCGATACCATTTCGAAGAAAAACAAGGAGAAACTGGCGACCTACCTAGCCGAATCGCTGCGCCCCAAACCCAATAAGCGGGTGCTGGGCATGCCCTATAAGCTTTATTTTAACAATATGGCGGGCGATACCGCCAACAGCAACTTTATAAAACGTTTCCTCAAAAAAATTGGCGAGGAACCTGTACTACTGAGCGATGTAAACCGGGAGTACAATGAAAATCTGCTGCGCAACCGGCTGGAGAATATCGGATTTTTCAATGCCGAAGTCACCTCCGATACCACAGTTGAAAATAAAAAAGCAACGGTAGACTATACCGCTAAGCCCAATCTGATCTACCGCATTAAATCAGTCACCTTTGATGTGGACAGTACGACCCAACTCGGCCGCGATATCCAGGGGACTTCCGGCGAGAGCCTGCTACGGCCAAACAACAACTATAGCCTGGATGTGGTACTCAATGAACGGGACCGGATAGACAATGTCCTTAAAAATAAGGGCTACTATTATTTTAGCCCCGACTATATCCTGGTACAGGTAGACAGCACCATCGGGGATCATAAAGTCAACCTCTATGTGACCGTAAAAAAGGAAACGCCCGAACAGGCAAGAACTGCGTCCAAAATCAATAAGATCTATATTTTCCCAAACTATACCGAAACCGGAGCTGGCTACCAGCGGTCGGCCCGGAATGCCGAACCCTTTGATAGCAGTTATTATTTTATCGATCCAAAACACAGCTTTCGCAAACCTGTTATTGCCAATCACATCTTTTTCAAGCAGGGCGACCTGTACAACCGCGATGCCCACAACCGGACCATCAGCCATTTGGTGAACCTGAACAGCTGGAAATTTGTTAAAAATAACTTTGTGGACAGCAAGGAAGTACCCAATGCGCTGGATGTATACTATTACCTCACTCCCCTGCCGAAGAAATCCATCCGTGTAGAACTGCTGGGAAAAATGGCTTCCGTCTACAACGGGACCGAAGTGAATGTCAACTGGACTCTTCGGAATGCCTTTAAGGGCGCCGAGAAGCTCAATATCAACGTATTTGGTGGTTACGAAATACAAACGGGTGGTAATGCCGATCTGAACTCCAGCTATTTCCGCTACGGTACCGAGGCAACCTTGACCTTCCCGAGGATACTGACACCATTTGGCACCATTAATCCTTCCCGTCAATATATTCCGAATACCTATATCAAGGCACGCTATGAATTTTTAAACCGGCGCAAAGCCTATACGCTCAATTCGATGGCGCTGAGCTACGGTTATACCTGGCAAGAGAACGAAGAGAAACAGCATGATCTGGCGCTGATGGAAATCACCTATGTACAGCCGAGAGGTATTTCGGAAAGCTACAAGATGCAGATGGATACCATTCCGGCGCTGCGGCATGTAATTGATCCCCAATTCACAATTGGGCCCAATTATAACTTCACCTTTCAGAATACCATGAAAAAGCACCTGCGCAATACGTTTTATTTCAAGGGAAACCTGGACCTTTCGGGCAATATTCTGGGACTGATCAAAGGTGCAGACTTTAATAAGGGCAAGACTTTTAAACTTTTTGACGCCTACTTCTCGCAGTATATCAAAGCCAGTGTGGATGGCAGGCATTATTTCAAGCTCAGCGAAAATTCACAGATCGCATCACGGGTGAGTATAGGGATGAGCTACTCCTATGGCAATTCGCGTTCCCTGCCCTATCTTAAGCAATATTATGTGGGCGGACCAAATAGTATCCGTGCCTTTGGCGCACGTGCGATCGGACCGGGTACAGTAGCTCCGGAAAGGCTGGGCAATGGACTTTTCTATGCCGATCAGACAGGCGATATCAAGCTGGAGCTGAATACCGAATACCGGGCAAAAATTGCTGGTCCTGTCCATTGGGCCGCCTTTATCGATGCTGGGAATGTATGGCTGCAGCGGGACGATGAGACCAAGCCAGGCGGTAAATTCAGCAAGGATTTCCTGCAGGAACTAGCCGTCGGCGGCGGCTTGGGATTACGGTTTGATTTTACCTTTCTGATCCTGCGTACCGACTTTTCCATCCCGTTCCGTATCCCCTATTTACCGAAGGGCGAGCGTTGGGTATTTAAGGATATCGACTTTGGAAGTTCAAGATGGCGAAAAGATAATCTGATGTTTAATCTTGCGATCGGTTATCCATTTTGATCTAGTCATGTCAACGTAATGATCACATAAAACCGAAGTCCTTATGATCAATGAAAACTTTCTGGGTATTATTGCGGGTATCCTCACATCTATTTCTATGCTGCCGCAGCTCATCAAAGTGCTAAAGGAAAAGAATGTGGATGACCTTTCTCCGGTTATGCTACTAACATTAATCATAGGACTTTCCCTATGGGTATGGTACGGCATAATGAAAAGCGAAGTACCGATTATCTATTCAAATAGCTTTGCTGTTCTCGTGAACCTTTGCCTGCTGATCAGTTATTTGATTTATAGAAAAAAGACCTAAAAAAAAGGCGGATAACATTGCTGCTATCCGCCTTTAACACGAAAACACTATTCTACAAACCGTTCAACCAACTATTCACCTCATCTTGTGTTTTACCTGTTTTCTTTTGAAGTTTACCTACTAACTCATCTTCCTTGCCTTCTGCATATAGTAAATCATCATCTGTAAGATCCGCATATTGCTGTTTTACTTTACCTTTAATTTCGTTCCAACGACCTTTCCATGTTAATTCGCTCATAATAATTTTCCTTTCGTTTTTTATTAATAGAACAGCCTGCAGCTGGAATCGTTTAAAAAAAATGTTATCAAATGTTAAAAAATATTTACGGTGATTTTACTCCGTTTTATCAATGGTCGTTTCTTCTTCATCGAGCGGCGCCGGCGGGATTTTATCGACATTGCGTTCGATTTCCTGTGTCTCTACATGGACCGCAAATTCAGAAGGTTCGATCGGAATAGCCATTTCTGTCGCGTACTCCCGCGTGAAAATAGCTCCAAAATAAAGAATTGCCGCGGTGTAATACACCCAGAGCAAAATAAGCACAAAAGAACCTGCTGCTCCATAAGTATCCTGTGTTGCCGAACGTTCTAAATAGATTCCGATCAAGTAACGGCCAATCACAAAAAGAATGGCTGTAAATAGAGCTCCGGCGCGAACAGTCTTCCATTGAATGTTGACATCGGGTAAAGTCTTAAAGATCACGCTAAAGAGGATCACAATGACCACAAAGGAACTGACAAAATTGATGAGATTCATGAGCACCACAGTAATATCGGGAAAGTAGCGCTGCAGCTGACCTGTCAAGGCCAGGATCACACCATTTATAATTAACGTAACCACCAATAAAAAACCCAGACCAATAACGAGCGACGACGACAGCAACCGGTCCTGGATTAACTTCAGCCAGCCCTTTTTTGGTTTTGGGCGCACATGCCAGATCTTGTTGATGGAGTTTTGCATATCGCCAAAAACCGTGGTTGCCCCAAGGATCAAGGTCACCAAACTGATCACCAATGCCATATTGGATTTGCCGGATAACTGGAGGTTTTGAATGACCTCTTCAATCTGTTTGGCGGCACTATTGCCTACCAAGCCATTCAGTTCGGTAAAAACCTTACCCTGAATAGCATCGGCCCCATAAAATATGCCGGCCAGTGCGATCATTAAAACTAGTATGGGGCCGATGGAAAAAACGGTATAGTACGACAGTGAAGCACTATATTTCATGGAGTCTTCATTTATAAATCCCGATACGGTATTTTTAAGTATCGTCCAATACGTTTGCAGCTTGTTTGTATTTTTCTTTTTTACATCCATTTCGTTCTTGTTTTTTGAGGAATTATTTTTTTAAAAGTTGTTATCGTTTTAAAAAAAGAAACTCCTTAAAGAGCCATAAGGTTTGTTTTTAAAAAAAATTAGGCCTAATCTGTACTCATCTGCTCTTACCCTTAAACGGGTCACAGACGCTATTAACCAACCTAAACACCCTAAAAATCAAGCTGTAAGACAAATATTATTATCATAAAAGAAATAAAGCTAAACTATTGATTAATCTAAGTTGTTCCTCCTAAAAACAACTATTAAGAGCATATGAAAAGTAATCAGAATGACCCCAATATTTTAAATGACCTTATTAAAATCAATAATGACCGCATCGAAGGATACGAGCTGGCTATTGATCTGGCCAACGAGCAGGGCGAAGGTGCCCGGGAAGCTGTGTTCAGAAAGATGATCGGGCAGTCTGAAAAGTTTATTGCCGAACTCAGTCCACTGGTTGAGCTTGCTGGCCAATACGCGACTGACCGGACCAAATTAAGCGGTGAGCTTTTTCGGCTGTGGATGGTGATCAAATCAAAATTATCGGGCGGTAATATGCAAGATTTATTGGAGCATTGTGAGCGCGGCGAGGCAGCGTTCCGAGAGGTTTACGACAAAGCGCTGGCGGAGGAAAACAAGCTGTCTATCGGGGCCAAAAACTTGATCCAGATTCAGCTGAGCCAGCAGCGGGAAGCCCATGAAAACATTAAAATTCTGTGCGGGATCTAGATTTTTCTGCATCAATGAGTCAATGCAAAAATAGTAAGAAAAAAAATAGGCTAGGGAACCAATACCTAGCCTATATAAATACAATAATCTAACTTGCCTAAGTTATCCAAAAAAACCACTGTCAGCGCAAGAATGTTTTAAAAATTTCTCAAAAATTCCGACTGAGCATCAGTAGCGTCGCCCCTATCGTCGTCAGGAAATTGATACATGAATTAATATCCTAGTTTTGCCAAACGTCCATACATCTCCACAAAAGCGCATTGATCTAACAGCCACTTGGATTTTTGCTTTTTCTCCAAAGTCCAGTCGACATCAAAAAGTCCGTCCTGATCCCTCATCTTATACCATGCACGGTCTAGGTTTTTCGCAAAAATATCAATATAGGTTCTATTTCCGTCCTGTTCAAATAAACTGATATATCCCCTCATCATTACAGCATGGAACCATAAGTTACTATTCTTTAACATTGGAAAAGTATCTTGGTCCGTGGTCTGAAAAAAATACGCTAAACAAGCTTTTGCCAGCTCTTGGGCATCAATCAGATATTTTTTTTCCTTGGTAAGCTTGTAAAGCAAGGCTGCTGCTTGCAATATCTGTCCGGAATTATAGGAATACTTGGCCTTACCAATATTTCCATTGAGCTGAATATTATCCCAATAGAGTTTATCCGTTGGGTCTTGCAGACCTGCCTTTGTCCACGCATAGAGTTGTCGCGCTTCATTCAGATAGTCTCCCTCTTTAGTAGCTTCAAACAGCTTTAGTGCAAATACTGCCGCAGGAGCATTGGAACAGGTATTTTTAGATTCTTTTTTCTGTTCACACCAATAGATTCCACCACCGAGCTTGTCATCCGCACCACTTTTTACAAAAGCCCAGATCTCTTTCGCATGCTTAAGATAATCGACCTTTTTTGTCTGCAGATAACTATCGGCAAAGTCAATACCCAACCAGACGTTATCATCATAAAACCGGTCTGATGGCGGAGCAGAATTGATATAGGAAGCATAACCAACAGGCTCTCTGGAATGATCCCTATATTCCATTAATCCTGGCAGCACGCGTTGGTCCAGGATCTTTTGGTAAAGCGCTTTGTTCTTTGGGAGTTCCATCAATGTGTTTACAGCGGAAAAGCTTCCGGAGAATGGCCATAGGTAAGCATATTTCTTTTGCACGGTCGCCTGTTCGGAATTATCAAGATAATCCGCTTTAAAGGTTTCGTCGAAGGGATATTTCTCGGTCAACAGTTGATTTTTGGCATTTCCATACTTAGCGTAAACAATAGCTAACGTTCTTTGGGCACGTTCGGCAGACTGTCCTTTATTGAATTGCCCATAGCCTGTTAAATAGCATAAACCCGACAGCAGCACAGTTGTCGTTATCTTATAGATTTGTCTCATCAGCATATGTATTTTAAGAAGCCTTCGAAACCTTTTGGGTCACGAAGGCTTCTTTGTGTTCATTCCATTATTTTAATTTATTTTCATAGCTTGCTAATCCTTCAAAAAGCATCGCAGCACTTGCATAGGCAGTAATTTCACTATTGCCAATAGGTGGTTGCGCCCAGGACGGACCAAAGAACAGCGTCGGTAGACTTGTTCCCTTGGTCCAGGCAATTTTACCATTATTGACCAAAAATTTCTCAAACTTACTGCGGTAGGCTGCATCAATTCCTTCCTGATTTAAATAGTCTACAAAATATCGTATAAATATCCCTTTAAACAATGCGCCGTCGCCGCTTCCCTCGTCGCGCAAAATATTATTCCCGCCATCGATACAACGTGTGATTGTGTAATAACTAATTTTTTGCGCATCAACCAGATAAAGCTGATCTTTAGTAATCTTAAAAAGCTCCACTGCGGTACCAAGGAACGTCCCCTGATTATAAGTCAGTGTTGTCATATCCACATTACCTGTCTGACCATTAATATTGTCATAAACAGCGCCCGTTGACGGATTGTACAGTGTTGCTTTTTGCCATTCGTAGATCTTCTTGGCCCAGGTCAGGTAGTTTTCATCTTTTGTCAAACGATATAGTCTAGCTGCCAGAATACTAGCTGGCCCATTCGAGCAAGCATTTTTGCTATAGCGCATATCTTTCTTCCAAGCCAATCCACCGCCTGCATATTGCTCATCCCATGCGCCAGCAATATCTGTCCATAAAAGCAATACCGTGTCGAGATATTTTTGATCCTTGGTAATTTCATATAAGCGTAATATGGTCAGTGCATTCCATTCCATGTCATCATAGAATACGTTATAATAGGTATTGCCATTTTTGATCTTCACACCTTCAAACCATTTGCTGAAATAGGCACTATATCTGCTGTCCTTCGTTCGTAGATAGGCATCGATAACAACATCCATCGCATGTGCATTGGGCCAATATTGAAATCCCAGATCGGATTGATTGATCGCATTGTTAAAATACCCGGCCTCATTCCAGAATCCGGCAATCATCTTATCGGAAACCTGCGTTGCAATAGTTGTCCAGCTTTCCTGTACAGTGTCGTCATAGGGGTAGCTGTCCTCAATCTTGGTGCATCCTAAGAGTAGAAACAATAGGGATGACAGTATAATCATTTTATTCATCGGGTCTCCTCCTTTAATTTGGTACGACAGTATGCGTATAGTCTTTGTCGCCTTGTAAAATCATCGATATTTTTGTTGGATGGCCGTCTACTGCATCCGCAAATTTCCATTTATCGTCCCATTGTGAAAGATTGGGCAATATTCGGACGAAATAATAAGAAGGAGCTGATGAACTATTGGGCGGACTGTCCGTCCCGTTTTGAGTTCCCAACTGTAAGGTTTCAGCCTTTCCAGCCTTGACGGTTTCCATTTGGAACTTATAACGTTGGTCACGACCCCAACTTTCCTGTTTAAAATTGATGATACCTGTTGCGGACCAAATTCCCTTACCTTGATAAGGTAGATCCAACACCACAGCTCCGGATGGAGAAAAATAAACGCCCATGTTTTTGATCTCTGTGTAAGTAACTGCTGCCACATTGAAATCAATTCGAATACGATATACTGCTGTCTTGGCAATGCTGTTACTTCCGGTTTCACCTTCTTTTATTTTGGTTTGATCTTCCGAATAGAAAACACGTCCCTCAGCAGACTTGCGATCCGTAAAGGTGTATTTTTTTCCGGCTTCCAATTTTGTAAAGATCTCATATTCACCATTACCTACCAATTTAAAAGGTAAAGATGCGGCAACATCCGTCCCACCCTCAGTCGCCTCTCCAGTGATAAATAATTCATCGGGGATCTCTGCAAAGCCTTCCAGTGTTTTGATATTCAATACTTTCTTTGCTTTGCTCAATACCCGTTTCATTCCACGGATAGCATATACGGACCAGATCACATCGCCGCTCTCACCAGGGTTAATCCCAGCTTTCGTTGCTACCTGATTCAATATTTTGTGACTAATATTGGCGCCGTTTGAGTTTCCATTATTATCCGACGTGACTGTATAAAGAGGCTTGCTAAAATCGCCATCGAGCTTATCAAAAACAACTTCATATTGCGCTGCCCCACCATCGGCCACCAAGGCCGACTCCCATTCAAAATACAGCGCTGCTGAGCTGGAACTTAATAATTTGACAGCTTTTCCATCTGCAGGAGCATATAGGTTCTCAACAGCCGACACCTCTGCGTCGGCGTATTTCATATCGTCTTTTTTACAGGAAACGATGCTCGCAGCCAATGCGACCATTGCTATAACTTTAAAATACCATTTCATGTCTATATCATTAATTTATGGTTCGAAACGTACATTTTTTAATGCGCCGTTTGCGCTAGTTTTTGAATTAAATTTAGTTTGAGTAGCCCAGATTGTTAGGCAATAAATTTTTATTTAGATCGATCTGAGTTCGTGGTATCGACCAGAGATAATCTCTACTTTCATCAAATCGGCGGATATCCAGTTTGATATTACTATTGTTACCACCATATTTAGCACCCAATACCTGGCCGTCCAAATAGGTTTTACCAGCTTTCCAGCGCATGATATCATAGTAACGCAATCCCTCAAGAGCAAGCTCACTTCGCCGCTCATTTCGGACAATTGTTTTCAGATCCCCGGTAGTCGGAAAGTCTAACGCTTTTGATGCTTCAAAACCAGCCCGCTGACGAATAGGTCTGATCGTCATATCCCACACTGCTGCATTGAGTTGTCCCAGTGCTTCTTTTGCTTCTGCATACATCAATAAGATATCGGCGTACCGAAACATGATGATGTTCAATCCAGCATCGTATTTTACCGTTGCTGTTACATCGTAGTATTTCTTTACGTAATACCCTGTGGCGGAAGCGTTGGCACTTGCACCCTGATATTCATCGAGCCGTTCCTTATCTGTTGTACCAGAGCCGGGTTTGATAAAGATCTTACGTGTTGTACCGTCAAAATCAGTCCATTGCCCACCATGAAAAACGATGGTTGCGGCCATGCGTGGATCGCGGTTGACATAGGGATTATTGTCGTTATATTGCGGATCCGTAGCAATGGTATTTCCGCCCAGTGTCAAATAATTATCGACCAGACTTTGTAATGGTGCATAACCATTTAAACGTGCTTGAGCAGAGATTGGTGCTGCATCATATAACTTATTCCAGGTTTTTAATAAAGGTACATAGGCATAATCCAGAATAACCTCTGAATTATATTCATTGGCTGCAGTAAACAACTCCGGATAACTGCGGAATAAAGCGTAAGTGCCAAATTCCGTTTGTTTTTTCATCAGATTTTCACAGTATTCCAATACTTTATTCCAGTTGCTTTCATAGAGATAGGCCCGGGCTTGAAAGGCTGAAGCGGCCCCCTTGGTAATCCGGCCACGGTCGTCTACCGGTAAAGCATCTCTGTTCGGTAGATCGGCCATACATTGATCCAACTCTTGATGGATAAAGGCCATGATAGTCGCTTTTTCTGTCCGAGAAAGAGTCTTAGACTCTTCCAATGAGATATCTTTGGTGAAGAAAGGCACAGCGCCATAGAAATTAACAAGTCTAAAATAGAGAAATGCACGGATAAAGCGTACCTCGGCGATACGGCGTTTTTTGAGTGCCGCATCCATTCCGGGCACACGCTCTACATTCTCTAGATAGACATGGCAGGTCTTAATACCACCGTAAAGATCGGACCACTCTGCCCCAAAACGGCCCAGTGTTGGATCGGCGGTTCCATTACGAATTGCGCGCTGGTCTGTGTTTGAGCGCCCCTCAAAAATATTATCACTCAGGGCTTCATCATTCCACATACGATCTGCTGAATACAGCTGATTATAGGCCATATTGACCATTTTTTCGGCGTTGTCTGGATAGTCCCAAAAATTTTCATCGGTAAAGCGATCTGTTGGCAGCGTATCCAACTTATTACAGGATGTTAATTGGAGAATTGCCATTAAACTCAAGCCTCCAATAAGTATCTTATATAGTTTCATTACATAAAAGGTTAGAATTGAATATTTAATCCACCGCCATAGTATTTCAACGTCGGATAATTGCGGGCACTATTGGCCGAACCACCCATGTTAGAATCAAATTCGGAGGATTCGGGATCTATCCAGGAGTTTTTGCTCAAAGTCAGCAGGTTTTGGGCATTGATGAAAAAGCGAACACGCTGCAATCCCAATTTCGACACGACTTCTTTGGGTAACGAATAACCTACCTGTATATTTTTCAATCGAGCGTATTTCCCGTTGAAAAGATAGAGATCAGAATCTTTCCCAAAGTTGTTGGTCGATGCTGTTGATCCATTTGCAGTCAGTCGGGGCCAGCGTCCATCAATATTGGTCGGCGTCCAGTAATCGAGTTGATGCTGATAAATGGTATATGAATAATTCTGATGAAATGGTTCGATCAACTCTCCCCGGATCATCATATCGCGCTTGCCTACCCCTTGCCAGAACATACTAAAATCAAAATCTTTATAATTCAGGTTATAGGTAAGCCCAAATGTAAAGCGGGGGAAACCATTGCCTAATACAAAGCGGTCCCGTGCATCGATAATTCCATCGTTATTCCGATCGACATACTTTACATCGCCGGGACGCAGATCTGCTGCCGTAATACCGCTCGGCAAGGCCGAAGTTTCAATATCCGTTATATTTTGAAAGAATCCGGCCATCTTGTACCCATAGTAGGAATTATAAGGTAGCCCAACACGCGTCAATTTAGTAATGTTATCGACTGTCGAAATACGGTCATCACCGGGCATCGCAATAATCTTATTGTGACTATCGCCCATATTCGCATTGATCGTGTGTTGGAAATCGCCAGTTGTAGCACGGTAGCTGAGGTTGATTTCCCAGCCCTCATTGTTCATTTCACCTAAATTCTGATTCTTTAGGGAGGTTCCGAATGTGGAAGGTATTTGTGGCGACATCAAGATATCAACTGTACGCTTTTTAAAATAATCGAAACTGGCCGTTAATTTATCATGAAAGAAGGTGGCGTCCAACCCAACATTGAAATTATAGGTTTTCTCCCAGCGCAGATCCAGACTGGCATAATTAAATCCCGCAGCAGAAACAGGTTTGTTGTTAAATCCATAACTGTTCTGATAAGATTCATAGGTAAAATAATACGCATAGTCGTCTACGGCCTGATTGCCAAGAACACCATAGGTAGATCTGATTTTTAGGCTACCGACATGTTGTTTATACCAATTCATAAATACTTCGTCGGATGCCCGCCATCCTAAGGATCCCGAAGGAAAGAAGCCCCAGCGATTAGCTTTCGAGAACTTAGAAGATCCATCGTAGCGAAAGCTAAATTCGGCAAAATATTTACTTGCAAAGTCGTATCCGGCACGGCCGAAGATCGAATTGATACTATTTTGCAGTGTTCCATTTGGTGTCACACGGGCACTCACAGGATCAATAACTGTTCCTGTGGTAGGTGTGCCGAGGACAGGATCAGTAAATTTCATTTTCAGTTCGTTTTGTCGGCGTGTATAGGATTCGTTGGATGCTCCAAATAGACCTGATACATGATGACTACCAAAAGTCCGGTCATAATCCAGGAGCAGCTGAAAGTTCAGTAACGAAGCTTTTTCGTTAAAATCTTCGGTATTGCGGTCTGAATTGACGTAGACCTGAGGTTGCGTGGCATCCGGATTGGAATATAATGGCACCTGGATTCTACGGATAGAACGGTGATCGGCATAGATGTCAGCTCCGAAGATACCACGCAGTTTTAAACCTTCGAAGAGTTTTGCTTCGAGATTCAGGTTGATATTAAAATAGTCGTTATCGTTTTTGATATAGCCGCCTTCATTCAGTTCAGCCAAAGGATTTTGATCTGTCAGTGCATTGTTGACAAGATATTTTCCATTGTCAGCCTGCATGCGATAATAGTAATAAGGCGGAAGTCTGGAAGCATTGATAATGGCACTTCCGGCCGTGTTGCTCATGTTGTTGTTGCGGGTATAGGCTAAGATTGAGGTCAGTTTAAAACGGCCTATCTCTGTACTGAGATTACTCCGCAAATTGTACCGCTTAATGCCAAAGTCCTGTCCGACAAAGTTGCTGGGCTGATTGTAGAAGCCGCCGGAAAACAAATAGGAACTTTTATCTCCACCCCCGGCCACACTGATATTATATTTTTGCTGGAAAGAGTTTTTCATGATTTCCGGCAAGTTCCACCGCTCGATATCCTGATGGGCATATAAGTCTGCAATAGCCTCTGGTGAAAACTGTGGATCCATTCCTGAGTTGGTCAGTGCAAGATTACGAAGGGTCGCATTTTCATATCCTGCAACAGGTGAAAATAAAATTTTAGGTTCTTGCACGCCCCACTGGGTGCCGACAGTCACCGCAGGCCGCTGATTTTGGCGTCCTCTTTTGGTGGTTACCAAAATAACGCCATTTGCAGACCTCGAACCGTATATAGCCGTAGAACCGGCGTCTTTCAATACCGACACCGTTTCGATGTCATCTGGATTGATCTTATTGAGTGTTCCGCCTTCTGTAATAATTCCATCGATCACCACCAGCGGTGCATTACTGTTTATGGTAGATATCCCACGAATATTGATATTCATCGAATTATCATTGGGATCCATGCTTTTCTGTTGGATGGTCAAACTTGGTGAGGCTCCTTGAAGGGCTTGCGTTACATTGCCTACAGGTCGGTTTTCGAAAGTCTTCGCACTGATCTGGTCAACGGCCCCAACAACACGCTGACGTGTCGTGGTACCATAGCCGATTACGATAACTTCTTCGAGCTGACTGTTGCTATTTTTCATGATCACATTGAGCTGCCCCGATCCATCGGTCCGCAGGGAAGACAGTTCTCCGCTCAATGCATCATAACCAACAGAGGAGAATATCAGCGTTGCTTTGGGTGAAAGATTTGTGAGGGTAAATAGACCATCACTATTGGTGGTAGTACCTATAGATTCATTTCCTTTGACCCGCACAGAAACATTTGCGAGCGGTTCGCCACGTTCATTGGTCACACGTCCTTTTACAGGGACTTGATTTGGGATCATCGTAAACTCCCTCGGAACGGACGTTATGGAAGCTTTTGGCTTATCATAAATGACCACAGTCTTATTATCCAACTGGTAGGACAAGGGCTGATCTTTAAAGATCTGGTCTAATACATCCGACAATTGACGGTCCCTAACTTTGATGTCAACAGGCTTCGCGTTTACCATCTGCCGTTCAGTGTACAGAAAATTGTATCCCGTCTGGGATTTGAGTTCCCTAAATATTTTCTTAAGGCTCATGTTGGAGTATTCTAATGTTACCTTTTGTGCAAAGGTGGTAGCGCTAACCTGCATAAAAGTAACCAAGATAATTATGGTTGTCAATCGCATAATAAGCCATAGTTTACGGAATAGCAGATACGCTATCTCCTTTTTTCTGATATAATTTTGATACATTTGTAAGGTTTATTTGCAGTGTATTCGAGTCGTCCAAAACAGAAACATACTGCAGATTGGATAGTTAAAATTTAATTGTCCCAAACGGCAACCGAGCTCCTTCAGGATCTTGGTTGCTTTTTTATACCCCCCTTCGTGGCTATTCGTTTTGTCGTTTTTTGTTCATCGGTTCGTTTATTTAGGTTATTGTGTCATTAATTATTTAGCGGATTATTACGGCAGTACATGTATTTTTTTTCCGTCGATTCTGAAATGAACGGCACCCGTTTTTTCGAGCAGGCTTAAGACTTTTTGAACATCATCAAAACGCGATATTCCGCCACCAAATTTCTCGGTCGTTTTTTTACCTTGATAGATGACCTCCACATTATACCAGCGTGCCACCTTGCGCATGACACTTTCGATATCATCTCCATCGAACATAAATTCGTTGTTTGTCCAGGCAATAACCGGCGCAGTATCTATTGGACGGGATTTTAGCACCCCATGAGCTGTAAGGCTCGACTGCTCACCCGGTGCTAATAACAGTTTTTGACTGTGGGAACTGACCTGTACACGACCTTCCAGTAGGGTGGTCTGTACCGCCGATTCGTCGGCATAACTATTTACATTGAAATGGGTACCGAGCACTTCGACCTGCTGATCTGCTGCCTGCACAATAAAGGGGTGTTTGGAATCCTTCGCTACTTCAAAATAAGCTTCACCGGTCAGTGTGACAGTTCTGTTTTTTTGATTTGCAAAACGAACCGGATAGCTGAGCGAAGAAGCCGCATTGAGCCATACTTGTGTACCGTCAGGTAGCTTAATCCGATAGGTTTCTCCTTTGGTTGTCGATAAGGTATTTTGCTCGATTTCGCCCTGCGAATTATCGCTGACTTCGTAAATCAATTGGCCATCTGTTGTTTTAGAGATTCTTATACCCGATTCTTCCGCAATCCGACCGTTTTGTGTTTCATGTAGATGAATCTGCTTGCCGTTGGCCAGCGTTAAGGTCGCCGATTGTTTTCCGGGTGATATCACATTTTGTGCAGCTTGCGGAGATACGTTTTTATTTTCAATGGTAAGAAACCAGCGACCAATAATTAATAGTCCGATAACAACAGCTGCGCTTGCGCCAATACGTTTCCAAGCCCATAGCGATCTTGTTTTTGGTTTATTGATCTGGAGATGCAATTGGTCCCAGGTATTATCCAGTACGGCCAATAAGGTTGGATCGTCCAATAGATGTTGATCGATGGGATCGTCCAAAACCTCTTGGATGAGTTCTTGAAGTAATATTTTATCTCTGCCTGATTTTACATAGGACAAAAACGCACGGGAATTTTCTTCGCTAAGTTTTCCCTGTATATATCGCCTTAACGTATATCGAAGTGTTTTCTTTTCCACAATTGGTTACCCTCTTTTCAGCTAATACACTTCAGCGGTAAACGTCATCTGCTCTGGTTGCGAATTTATTTTACTTTTTTTCTGTGCAATGAAAATTAGATGCGTTAATGCTGTTGGAGAAGTATAAAAGAAATAATGAGCAATGTGGATTTATCCAGGATTCCATGCTTCTCTTTTATATATTTCGTGGCTTTTACGATATGGTCGTTAATCGTAGAAGTCGATATACTCAACAAGTCGCTTACTTCGGCGTAGGTTTTGCCCTCAATTTTACAAAGTTTATAGATCAGTTTGCGTTGCGGCGGCAGCTGGTCAATGGTCTGTGACAGCCATTCTTCATACTGCTTTTCATAGAGTTCTTCTTCGACGTGACTGTACAAGGCAGTATTGTGAAGACTAAGATAGGCCTGAACTTGTTTTTCGAGGTTATTTCGCCGGATAAAATTATAGACAGTATATTTGGCGATCTGGAATAGATAAGCTCGAAAAGGCTGCTCGGGATCAATCAACTCCCGCTTATCCCATACTTTAATAAATACTTCCTGTAATAGTTCGACTGCGTCTTCTTCGGACTTGACCATCTTACGGATGTTGAGATAAATACGCCCACTATACATACTGTAGACCTGCCGGAAAGCACGCTGACAGCCAGAACGAAGGGAGATCAAGACAGACTTCTCTTCAGTATTGCAGGAATATTTCATAAGTTGGTCTTTCACGTACTGTGTCCTAGTAATTTGTGGATTACTCCCTTAATGGTTACGAACAAATATAACAAAACTAAAACGGTTTTGCTTTTTTAAATAAAAATTTAAAAAGATTAAGAAATTTTGATCTTTTTCAAGCAAATATAACAGGAATTCTCCTTCGCATAAAAAAGGAGACTAGGGTTAATAATCCCTGTCTCCTTCATATCCCAACGATACCTCGCGAAGCCTTTCTCTAGCCCTCCTTCCAAAAGCAAACTAAGGCAATAGACGAGATCTATACCATCTCCAAAGGAGAAAAAGAAGCAAGGCCAAGCCGATGATCCAAACCAGCTGGGCAGCTAGCATTTGGTTGCCACTTTTTTCATGGTTGACCTGCTTTTGTTTTTCCTGTTCGCTTTTTTCAGTCAGCTCCAATACCTGTTTGCTGACTCTTTTGGCGGACTCATGCCATACTAAACCTCCCGACCGGGCAGATAGACCACTATCTGGGGAGAAACGGAAAGCGCTGTCCGTCCAAAAATACCAAAGGCGGGAAAGCGTATCCTGATGGTCGGAATACAGCCTTTGGAGCTGCTCGGTATACTGCCGGCGCGTATCCGTTTCTTGTTGTCTCTGATATTTTTTACTATCGTAGACCTTACAGGAGACCAGCAAGGATAAGAGTCCCCCGTAAGATATCATCTGGTATAGCCTTGTTTTCATCATTCCTCCTTTCAGTCCAGCCAGTTTGAAAAGGCATAAATCGTTGCCAAGGGACGCCGCTTACACAATACACGATTATCCACATTTCCTTCGACAGTCACGATCCAATTGCCCTCCTTTTTGCACACAATCCCCACATGGTTGATACGCTGCAGACTGGAGCTATAGATGGCGAAGAGATCTGCCTGCCGGATAGTCCCCTGGTTGATCTGCCGGGCCGTATAACGCCGGGCTAATGGAAAAAGTGCCGGGCTCCAGGCATTCCGCGGAGCTGCTAGTCCAGCTTTGCCATAACACCAGGAGGCAAAAGCCGCACACCAGGCATACCCCTTTCCAAGGCCAGTATACGCGAGGTATTCCTCTACCCGCCTGCCATCGTTGTTACCAGTCATCTCTCGCACACCGATCTCCTCCACAGCTATATCGACAATACGTTCACGTACGCCCGCTCTAGCCCAGCATTTCACTGATGTGTCATTCCCATGCTCCACTGCGGGATCGGTGCTTAGCATCTCAGTATAGTTGCCTGTCAGGCTCTTGTCGTCTACAGCAGCATTGCGAGCACGGCCAGGAAAGAGAATAGCGATAGAAAGAATACCGAAAAATAGATAATGCATTGTTGCCATGAGGTCAATTGATTAAAGTGAAGACTAAATTCCTGACGGAAAAACTTAAAAGGCTGCCAAAGCATTTCCTGAAGCCAAAAGCAGCAATAAATAGCCGCTAGACCAGCAAGTATACCAAAGAGCAGCACGGAGAGGGTACCAAGATCCAATACCCCAGCTGTCGGATCGATTGCTTGTAGCAAGAATCCCGATAAAATAAAAAATAAAAGAAGACAGGCCAGTACGATGCCAAGCAGCTGCCTTCCCGTTAAAGGCCAATAGATATCTTCGATATCGGAGACCATTTGTTTTTGTACATATTCCATTTTACTTTTTTAAAAAATTATTTAATCAGATAAGTCCCTAGATACTGGCTCCGTGCATACTTTATACCATCTCTTTCGCAGCAGACAATATAAAGCAAGAGCTCTTTTCCGAGCAGTGAAGGAGGGATATCCAAGGCGACCTGTTTCTCGCTGCGCAAGGCTAGGCGCTGACTTCGTATCGCCACACCTTCTTTCACCTGATATGCGATCAGTTTGACATGATCATCCCAGGCACAAAATGAGGAAAAACTATCGTAACTGACCAGTATCCGCCCAGTTTCCTCGACTATATCTGAGACCAACACCCCAGGCAACGTACCGTCGCTGAGCCATACTTTTTCGGGATCCACAAAAGGCCCCTCTTCCTCTTCAGCAATGGCCATGTTAAGTACATGTGAAAGGGCGAGGTTAAAGGGATATACCAGTCTTTTTTTTCGTTTGGCTAGAAATTTATATCCATCAGCCAGAATCGATTTCAGCGGTGACAAAAAACTCATTGCCAGCGCAAAACGTTTCTGCTGGTCAAGTTGGGCAGCAGACCGTTTCTTATTTGATTTTTTCTTCATAATAGAAAAAAATAGAGGGGAATATCATCCATAGCGGACGATATTCCCTATGAATAACTAAATGAGCTGTATCAGCCCCAAATAACTACTTTTGGATACGCGCTTTTTCTTGCGGTCGGCCATAAAGATCCACAGATGCGCCGAGCCACCGAGCAAATGTGCAGGCACTACAAAAGTCGTGGTACCTACCTGGCGGGTTGGCACGATAGAGGGTGCCAAAAACTCGTCCTGTTCGGGATGATACCCGATGATGTACACACCGTCATCGTCTGCTGAGCCGTAGATGTCATTGTTGTTCGAATCCCAGGTGACCGTCATCTCTTCATCGGCGAAAGACGCACCTTGGGGCGGCCCCAGAAAAAAAGCTCCGTCGGCAATTCGGATTTTACTATAGTCCAGTGTAAAGCCCGGATAAGTACCCTGGATAGCCAAAGGCAGATTAAACTGAAACGCAGCATTGAGGGGTGTCTGCCGATCGGCTTTTTTCTGTCCGAATCCGACCTGCAGGTACGAATTGATGGGCATTAAAAAACGCATCAGCAATTTGAACTTTGCCTGCGTGATCAGCTGCTCCTGACTAGCCGGTTTATTACTTTTTTTATAAAGCCCTTTGAGGTAGTTGATACTCTTCCAGCTGGAGCCTATCACGGAGCCGGTCTTACCGCTTATACCTCCGTTTATTCCATTTACTATTGTTCCCATTTTTCTGTTTTTTAAAAATTAAACCCTTGTCAGTGGCTAAGACATACCGGTATTTAAGCCTGACACCACAAACGTAAAAACTTAAAAAACAAAAACATACAGCAACAAAAAGACTGACAGAACATTGGCAGGAGCAGTTCGGTAATTAGGCAGGGAGCTGGCAGGACAGCCCCCATATACCATCCTTTTTATACACTTGCATCCGACCAACACCCAAGCAAGTCCCGACGCTGCTCGGGCTTTCCAGCAGTTTTCATGCGGTCCGCTTCGGGTCACACCCGAACAGATCCCGATGGCCACCCGAAGAAAACCCAAGGAACGGTCGAACAAAGGCAGGCGAAAGGTTGAAGATGGGTAGGTGTTGGTCAGGTATTGCTCCGAAAGACAAAATAAAAAGGTCCTCCGAAAACGAAAGACCCCAAAAATAATCTCAATCCATCCTGGATTTACAGATTCCAGTAGGCACGTTTAAACCGTTCTACGCTGGTCTGCAAAAACAGGCGTTTGCCATTTTCCTTACGTACCGTTCCGAGCATCCCCTTATGCTGGTATCGGTATAAGGTTCTCTCGCTGATACCGACAAATTCCTGTACGTAAGCCGCATCCCACCAGACCGCAGCGCCTTCATCAGGGATTTCATTCTTGATTTGCATTTTTTGCAATTTGCTGTACAGCATATGGAGGGCAAACAATATCGTAGCATCATTCCCTTTATGTGTATTTTTTCGTGTTTTATTCAAAATTATCTTCATAAAATCAGTATTAACATTACATCCTTTGACTCGTGTTCGCCATCTCTTTTCCCTCCCTGACGATACCATGTATCTGAAACTTACCACTAATGGAATTCTGCTCAATCCACTGGTCAAAATATTGGTATTTTCCCTTTTCACCGCGGTTTATTTCTATACCAGGAAGGAATACATGATGGGCAGTCACCCCCAGCACGTGCTTGAGAGAAACCGCAACACTTCGGTGTACCTGTGCAAAACTCGCCTTGGGTAACAGGGCGAGCATATTACCGAACGATTCGTTGACTTCAACGAAAGTTTTATCATTCATCCATATTCTGGTCTGATTATTTTTTGCTTCAATATAACAGATCTCATCATAGTTTAGCCTCTTTTTTACAGCCCCCCGTTCCCCATAGAAAAAGCACTTATTATCATCATTCAAGTTATTTAAACCATAATGCTGAATTCTCTTTTTTGCTCTGTCCATAGCTTTATAAAAACGTTCCTGTTCGAAGGGCTTGAGAAAATAATCGGTTACCTCGTAGTGAAACATTTTGTCGCCTACTTCTCTATTCGTACTGCAAACAATCACCTGAAGATTTGCAATACCCGTGTTGCCCCGCTTGAGACTTTCCAGCTGCCCCAAAATATCCAGTCCCCCAACGATGGGCATCTCAATATCAAGAAATAGAATATCCAGTTTTAAGCGACGCAAGGCCACTAAGGCTTCCTTGGGATTGGTCGTCGCATACACACATTCGACACCATCTGTCAAGTCTACGTATCTTTTAAGATCATCTACAACATCAGGATCATCATCCACAATCCCCACACAGATTTTTTGGAGCCGTCCCTCCTGCTTTAATATTTTTTTTATTGTATCCATGTTAAAAATTTATATCCAAGTTCAAGTAAAATATGCCGTCAGCCATTTGTTTTATCAAGGAAAATGCTTCGCCGTATTCCAGACGGAGCAATTTTGTCAATTGTTCTAAACCAGTGCCTCCTTCTTCAAAGATCCAGGCAGACTGTGATGAAACCTTATTGGTACAACTTATTGATACCCTCTCCATATCACTAAACACATAAATAATACTTTCAAAAGAGCTGTCGCTATAATCGCCGTGTTTGACCATATTTTTATACAGGCTCAATAGCATCATGGGAATAATCGGATGGTTCCAGTCCTGAATATCCGACTGCAGATGAATGTGATGCTCACCATACAGGCGCATCAGCTGCTTCAGATAAAAGAGCTCATCTTCCAATTTTCCCGATATATGCTGTCTAAAGTTCATCGTTCGCATAGCATAGGCTTCCAGACCAAAGAACAGTTCTATTCGGGTCAGAACTGCAGGTCGCTTTCGTACCAGACGGGTAAAGCTCTGTGTCAGATTGCCCATGAAATGAACGGCCCAGTTACGAAAAAGCCTTGCTTTCAGACTTTCTAGAGAATGTATTCTTTTCCATCCCAAATGCCTGAAAAGACCTGCACTGAGATTGTAAATGATCTCAATAGCCAGAATTAAAATGCCTTTGAGCACAAAAGTCACATAGAAAGTAAATACGTCGATTCCAAAGTCTACCGCTCTGAACAATTTGGGGTTTTTGAGTACTTTCCGGCTAAGCTCTGTCGGAAATTGATATAGCAGCAGAAAAACTGCTAGGGCTGTCAGCAAAAAATAACCGATCATGATGCCCACCCGTTGCAAGGTAAAACGCCTAAATAGCGCACGTCGCAACCAAGCTCGATTGGTATAGCTAATGCCCAACATAAAGGGAATCATTAGTATGATAATACATACATGCCCCCAGCCGAATTTATAGATATTGACTAGGCTAATCCAGGCAAAATAGCCACCCCAAAAAATAAAGTGAAATCGCGCTGATAATGGTTTAAGAATACTGTCCTTGATCATAATTGGTTTAGGTAATAAAAAAACAAATCCTTATTTTAATAAATAAATTATTTTAAGAGACAATTTATCAATTAAAGAAGATTTATACAACCTCAGTCAAAAAAAACACGTTTAAACATTCAACCATATCTTTCTAAATTTTTGACGGGCTATTTCAAATTCCTTGATTCCAATAACCACCGAACGACCAGTCGCCAGATCAAAGAGCATTCTTTTTCCCTGCACAACAAACGGTAGCCAAAGGTTTTGTAAAGGCATCTGCTCCTGCTTTATCAGCAGCTCATGATCAAAGACTGCCGGCAGGCATTCCCATTGGATCAATTCTTCCGCAGCAAGGTCCCCCACAAGATCAAGAATATACTGCAGCGCAGGTTGGTAGTCGGACCTATTGTTCACATATCGTCCTTCCTCTCCAAACCGAAGGGTAATTTGCCCGTCTACCATTGTCATGATGGCAGCTCTGATTGGTACCTTAGTCCAAAAGCTTAACGCAGCGATCCCCTCACGTAAAAGCAGCTCCGATTTATGCAGTGTGACCGGTACCCATCCCTTTGAGGCCTGACCAGCAATAAGCTGCCCATCGATAAAGAAAATCAGGTGGTAGTTTTTCCGAAGTGCTTCCCTGAGCTTTAAAAGCGGATTACCCTGATCAGCACGAATGAAGATTAATTCGTTCTCGGTCGCTTCCCGACCAAAGGAGAGCCGGAACTGCTTCCTGTAAATCTGTCCCTGCGCTTCAAAGACATCGGAACGCAATAATATGGCCAGCTTATGCCCCAGCAGCATCAATGCCCTTGCGATCAGGCCATATGGACCAATATGTAAGCAGGCCCAGATGCGAGGCCCCGGATCGTTCCCAGGCCAGGCTTTGATCAGCTGCGCTAATAAATTGTCATCTACCTGATAATGCTGCTGATTGGACCATTCCTGATGTATCCGCAGGGAACGGATAAGCCCCCCTGCATCCCGAATCAATTGCCAATGGTATAAGAGGGCTACAGCTTTGAGCGATCTGTACCAGCTGTGGCTATTCAGGGCTAATGTATCTGTCATTAAATCGGAGTTATGCCCCATATTTTGAGGTATATTGTTCATACTTGTTCGAGTAATTGGTTATCAAAAAAGGGTGTCCGGATCACCCATCAGTTTACTATTTGTGCTTAGAAATAGTAGATATCACATTTTTCCTCCTCAGCATCGCCCAAGAGCTCTGCTGTTTCCGCATTGGAAAAGGTACAAAGTGCCTGGTTAGCCAAAAGTTGCAATTCTATAAAAAGCTGTTCCATATTGATTTCATCTTTTTTGTATCCGTCCAGCACCAAACTTGCCCAGTTTGGTCACTTTGCTTTCGGGCCAGGAAAGCGAGATGATCACGGTGGCGAATTTGGCAGAAATGCAAGACATTAGCTTCATTTTTGGGTACATCGGTTGTAGATCAGGGTGAACCGCTAATTTTTTAGCCCGTTAAAATTCACCCTACTTCTAGACCTGTTCGCCATCTCCCCAGACCCATGTACACTTTTTTTTGATAACCTCGCTCCGTTTTATTAGAATACATTTTTCAACAGATTAAAACCAATAAATCAAACAGTTAAACCAGCCATTATTAGCTAAAGTTGATCTTTATGGAAAGAAGTTATGACTTTGTCCTGCCACAGGAATATGAGCCTGTTACCTCTCCGATACAGCGTCTGACTTATCCTATTCGCAATGCCCATGTACAGCATTGGCAATCGGTACATAACTGCATCTGCGAGCAGACTTTTGATGGCCGCTATGGCTATCTCTATTATTATGAATTTTGGATGGAACATGAAGAAACCATCCCAATCTATACCTCTATGGGCGACCTACATCTTACCTACCCTTTGCTAAGTGACTCCCCCTTAAGGCAAAGCCATTACACACAGGATTTTGCTATTGAATTTGCCAAAGGGCGGGGTGCTTATCTTTATCTTGCCAAAGGCGAATACCGATTAACCATTCCAAAAGGTCGTCACATCTTGGTGGGCTTTATTTTGGATGCCGGACTTTTTCGGCCACCTGCCAACCGGCACTTCGGTTTTTTGGATCATCTGGTACAGGCCAAGAAGAATCAGTCACCGCAGTCGGACAAGAGTGTTACCTTCCGTGTGGGCGATGTCACCAAGCAGCAGCTACAATTGCTTTTCAGCAAGATCAACCCCAATATCCTCGACAATGAGCATATGCTCTTAAAGCAGCTGATCTTTCTGATCCAGCTGAGCCGTTTTAAGATACAAGACGATGGCAAGGAAGAACTGATTGAGCAGGCGCGGAATTTACTGCAGATAATGATTTTGCACCAGGGGGCGCAGGTTCGGTTATCTGATATAGCTGGAGTACTGAGGAAGTCCAGAGATTATATCAACGAAGAACATAAAAAAAAGTATAAGTGCACATTTCATGATTATCGGAATCAGCTGCTGTTGCATCATATTGCTTCCACTATCGTGGGCAATGAGAAATTGGCTACTACGGCCGAAGAGTGTGGATTTAGCAGTGTTATTGAACTCAACAAATTTATCAAAAACCAGACAGGACTTACTCCGGGATCTTTTAAGCAACAGCAGGAAAATGCGGGCAATGACCCCTTATCTGCCCGAGGTGCTCAAGAACCGCCTTCCTAACCAATCCTGTTTTCTGCCAATCGATCGCTTGTTTTCTGCTTAACGCTCGCCCTTTTATCGCTGTAATTTAGCATTGTAAAACTTGGTAAACGGTTAACAAAAAAGACTATGGAACGAAGCGGAAACTATATACAACATGATGGAACTGGGGTGGCAGGTACAGTTTCCAAAAAAGCTAAGCAATCAAAATGGCAAACCTATATGGAGTGGTATATTCTGATCGCATTAGTCATGCTGATCCTATTACTTTTCTTCACTGGACTTGGAAAAGTATTTAACCATGCAGCATTTGTGAGTCAACTTCACAAACAGCCTCTTCCGCAATGGTCGATGTCCATTTTGAGCTATTTGCTTCCGATGTTGGAGCTGGGGACTGTCCTCCTGATGTGTATTCCACAGGTAAGGATATGGGGCTTGGGGCTAGCTATTTTATTAATGACAGCCTATTCGATCTATGCCTATTTGGCTTATATCGAAATCTATGGTTATGTGCCCTGTGCCTGCGGAAAAGTATTTGAGAAAATGAGCTGGAAACAACATTTTCAATTCAATCTGGCGGTTACTTTACTTGCGGCACCGGCATGGCTGATGGAATACAAACTAAAAAAAGCAATAAAAACTATGCATAGCGAATCCCGACGGGGATTCGACCAGCAGGAAAGGTAGTCAATAGTTGAGCGATATCTTCTTTCGGGATTGCGACAATTCAGATATATCGATAAACCTACGACAAGGCAAGTCTCCGAGACAGGATATTGAAGGATTAGAAACTACCGACCTGCATTTATAAACTATAAATATCAACAACATGAAAAAAGCAAAATTATTTATCCCAATTCTGGGAGCAGTTTTGGGATTGGGTGTCTATGCTGGACACGCCAATGAAATCAGTAGAAAAGCGACAAGCACTACTGAGCAATCGTGGGAAGTCATTAATCCAAGTGGTGATCTGACCGACCCAGACAATTACCAGCCCTATTCGGGTGATATTGCCACATTATGTCCAAGCGACGAAGTTCTATGTGGTATCAAAGCTGAAAATGACGGTGCTGGTAAACCACAAATGACAAACGAGCTTAAATCTGAAATCAATTCAGGAACGCCAACTAGTCATGTGTTCTATCGCGCGGAAAATTAAGATCTGCAAAAAATAGGAAAGGGCGGTGGTTCGCCCTTTCCTATCTATCGTGGATTCTGGACAAGCCCTCCAGCAACGACAACCGAGTATGGGATCAATAGCGCAAATCGCTTATCGTTAGGTTCTAAAATATATTCCTTTCCATCAAAGTTACGTACGATTCGAATGCCCGCATTATAGTGCTTATTCAGCCGTTTTATGTCCGACCATCGCGTACCAAAGCGAAAAGCCAGTTCCTTTTTACGTTCGCTCAATATAAAGTCGATCAGTTCAGCCTTTCCAGCGGGTACAATGGGTAGCTTGCTTGTTTCATAACGTGCTTTCAACAATTCAACCATCGTATTACCAGCATCAATCAACTGATTTGACCTTGCTTCACATTCGGCTTTAATCAAATAAAGTTCATCTACTGCAAGACCGCAAAATGCATAGCTTCCTATTGTACCCGCATAGTTTCCTTTGAAATTGTAAAATCCATTTGCATTTTTTTTGTAATACAGTGTCTTCCTCAAATCACCTCCGTTGTACTGTTCAAACAGTACTGTGTCGACAAAAGATTTTGTTCCCGTAAATATGCCACCTGATGACGCCATACCACTATGAAAGATAACTTCCTTATTCATTAATTCAAATGGAATTGCCGCTGTTGGCGACACCATCCTATAATCAATAAGATCCTTTTGGATCGCTAAGGAAAGATTCGCATAGTTTAAGGCTTCACTTACATTCCCCATGTAGAGGAACACCCTGGCCAGTACAGCATAAGCGGCAGCTTTGGATGGTCTCGTCTTTTTGAGCGGCAGATTGGGGAGCAGACCAGCCGCATCCCGAAGATCTTTGGTGATTTGCAAAAAAGTATCTTCCAGATTAGTACGTTGAAAGTTAACATTGATATCTGAGGTCGTACGAAGTGGGATGCCAAGCTCGTTCTTTGCAGTACCAGCTTCATAAGCCTGCGAAAACTCCTGAGCCAGCCAGAATAAATTCCATCCCCTGTGAAACAACGCCGTTCCCTTGACCAAATCCCTTTCCGAATTTGACATACCGTCTAAATCTGCCTGATCAACGTTATCCAAAACGATATTTGCATACATAATCTTTTTGTAGCTTTCGGTCCAGTCTGTCAATTTAGTCTGTTCGTTATTCAAAAGATAAACATCACTTAATTCTGCCGCCAAACTCTTCACGTCTTTATCGTTCATAAAATAATAGTCAGAGGCGACATCCATCCCGATCGGAAAGCTGCGTACGGTATAGAGCTCATAATCCATTAAAGCCTGTAGATCTTTCAATGTTTTGGGAACTGCCAATGAACTTTTGGATTTCTCATCCAAGAATTTATTACATCCTACCACTATTATCAACAAGCAGCATAGTATAGTTGAAATTATGTTTGTCTTCATCGTATTAAAATTGAGCGTTTATACCTAGTGAAAATTGCGAGGGAATCCGCATAGTAATTCCATTTGGATCCAAATCTAGCTTGGTCGCCTTCCAGATCACACCAAGATTGCGGGCATAAGCCTGTAAGGAAATACTTTTGAAATAGCCCAGTTTGGGTTTCAGGCGGTAGATCAAGCTAATATCCTGCAAAGTGATGTTATCACCTTTCTCGACCAAAATGTCGGAGTTCATATAAAACTGATCCCTGTTGGAATTCAATGGGTAATTGAATGCAGGAACATTAGTCGTCGCCTCATCACCCGTTTTTTGCCATCTTTTATAATAATCGCTGTGTAGCGGGATATTAGAGGATAAGGAGGAATAATTGACGGATTCTCTTCTAAAAAAATAATTGAAACGATAAGCGATGTTGATACCGGCTTCCCAAGCACCGAAAGTAAAACTGTTTCTGATACTCCCAAACTGTTCAGGAAGTGCAGATCCATGGAATACCAGATCTTCAAGAGAAACTTTGGACCTTAAATCGGCGTAATTGGAATAAGGCTGTCCGTTTACACTAAACTGAGGATTACCGGCATCAGCTGTGAGTCCCATAAACCGGTAACTGACTAGATTATAAGCAGCATAACCCTCTATTGGTGTAAGCGATTGGCCCGAATTTACCATATCAGCATTCACGTTTGACCGATAGCTATAGTTCATAATCCGGGTTTTATTGGACGAAAATAACCAGGTGGTACGCCATTGCAACGGGGCATCGATGTTGAGCGTATTGAGCTGTACTTCCCAGCCCTGTGTACGCAGGCTTGCGGCATTTCTTTTTAAATAATCGACACCTACAGTTGGATCAACATTCACAATGGCGATCAAATCGGTTGCTTTTTTATTGAAGTAAGCTACCGATCCAGTCACTCGATTGTGCTTTAGGCCAAAGTCGAGTCCAAAATTTAACTGGCTTACATCCTCCCATCGCAGGTCTGGATTGGGCGGATTATTGACATAGGCATTGGTGAATCCCCCCAGTACACCGGGACTGGAGTTATAGGTTATGGTCGTCTGTGCAGGAACTGAATTGTTTACATTTCCACTTTTTCCGTAGGTCGCCCGTAAGATTAAGTGCGGCATCCAAGCCCAGTTATAGAAACTTTCGCGATCGACATTCCACATACCACCAATTGACCACAGCGGTTTCCATCTATTGTTGGTATTTACACCGAACAGATTTGATGCATCACGACGTGCGCTTGCTGAAACTGTATACTTTTTGAGCAGATTATACGATCCGTTGAAGAAAACGGAGACAAAACGGTCTACATTACGTTCATCATTAAAGTTATACCAGATCGTATTGCTTCCAAGGCCAGCGTAGTAAGTAAAAATTGTGCGATAATCAACAGGTTGGGATATGTTGAGTTCATTGTCGTATCCGTACTGCCGATAAGTGTGCAGTAGCCCCCGATTGTCCCTTACCTCCCCACCTATCAACACATTCAGATCGCCCAGGCTAGATTGTTTATCGTAGGAAATCTGTGCCCGCATATTGTGACCATACTGTCTGTTTGAAGTTCTATCCAAAATATCACCCAGTGGAATAGGACGCTCAATGACATTACTTTTTAACTGGCTATATTTATTGATGAGATCGCGCACATAAAATGAGTTATGATCCATCCGATCCTCGAGGAGGCCATTCGATGTAAAATACTGGTACCGCAATTCAGACCGCAGCCCTTTTATCCATTCATACGCTGCTGCAAGGTCAAATTTCAGCACATTCGTATTATCCGTCTTATCCAATAGTTTCTGATCTGCCAAGGGATAATACGACCAATCCAACAATTTGCCTTCGCCCAGCGTATCCAGAAAACGACTTCTGTAGTTCTGCTCCAATCGACTCGGATTGCCATCGCTATCCAATAGCCGCGAATAAGGATAAGCTAGCCCAGCACTTCCGATTGCTAAGGATGAAATACCATTGTTGGTCACTTTATTTGCATTGAACTGCATTCCCCCCGTAAGTACCAATTTAGAAATCGGTCGCCAGGTCTGCTCTGTACGAAGTGTAAACCGACTATTTTCATTGCCGACAATATTACTTCTTACCCTATCAAATCCGGCCGACCAAATAGACGCCAGCTTCTCGCTTCCAGTACTCAGCTGCACATTATACTGTTGATTAATTCCCTTTTGACGCAGGTACCGCGCTATATCAGCACGCAAGTTTCCCTGAGCAATTGCATTCAATTGGGATTCCAAGGCCGAGTCGTCGATCAACTTATTACGATGATCGTTTAAGAGCTCAACCACAGGACTTACCACAGGATTATACACCTTATTATTGAGCGTATTGTCGTAATAGCCCTGATTAAAGAGAAGTCGCTCCACCTCGATATAGGTTGAATTGTCTACCTGCGATCGATAATAGGGATCCTCCCTATCAATCACGGAGATATTACTCGTTACCGAAAGACGGATCGGCATATCAAATTTCCCTTTCTTTAGCGTAATTACGACCACGCCATTGCCAGCCTTAGCACCCCAAATAGACGTCGCAGCAGCGTCTTTCAATACGCTAATATTTTCCACA
Organism: Sphingobacterium sp. HSC-15S19; assembly: GCF_050433745.1. NCBI lineage: Bacteria > Pseudomonadati > Bacteroidota > Sphingobacteriia > Sphingobacteriales > Sphingobacteriaceae > Sphingobacterium > Sphingobacterium sp. HSC-15S19. The sequence goes on along the minus strand of NZ_JBNPWQ010000033.1, from coordinate 13,132 downwards.
TCATTGGGATTAATATCATTGATATCGCCCTCATAAGGAAAGTTATCCACCACAATCAATGGACCTTTGATGGTTTCGGTAATCGTACTCAGGCCCCTGACCATAAAATTGCTCGGATTGCCACCACGTTTATCAAAAAGTATGGCACTACTCAGTCCATCCAATCTATTAAGGATATTAGAACCTATCTGTCTATCCAGTTCCTTTTTCCCGATCAGGTCAAAAGCTCCGGTTGCTCTCTCTTTGGGTAGGGTCTGATAACCTGTCGATACCTGTACCTCTTCCAATTCATTGACCAGAGGTGTGAGGTATACCAACCAACTATGTCGGTTTAGCGCTTCCAGCGATAGGGTATCAGGGTGATAACCAAGGCGTCGAAAAACAAGACAGCTTATATGTCCTTTCAGTAACAACTCTCCTTTTGCATCCGTGGCTCCGAAAGCCTTTCCTTCGCAATCTTTAATAGATACAGCAGCAATAGGCAGTTTTGTATCGCGATCCTGAACCCTGATTGCTTGTCCCTGTGCGAATGTTTTCAAACAAAATACGACACAAATCAACACGACTAAAAGATATTTTTTCATCGTATCAGCTCCTTTCTTCCCTTAGCTACATAACCGTAGCGCGTCAATTTCATTACACTACCACTTTCTTTAAATCCATCCTGTGTTAAGACGAACATGATCATCTTCCGCCTTTCAAGTGATAAAGTCAGTCCCTGTACTGCAAATGCCTGTTTCAATTGGTCTATATCGCTGAGATTATCGGAAAGCGGTAAGTCTATCCTTTCATCAAGCCCTGTTTCATCGATCATAAAGGGCAATACCGAGAAAGACCTCAGGTTAAACAGATTGGGGATATTTTTTATTTCAACGCCAATAAATGCATTCTTTGGCTTATCGTTTCCAAGCTGTGCCTTTTGCAAAAACTTGCCGTCTGAGCTCCCATCGTTCTCCACCAGACCGTTCAATATGACCGTTGGTACCTTAGCCAATTCCTTACTTTGGCGAGGCTTTTTACCATCAGCACGGCGCATCACCAGGCATTCAACATCACGTAATTGATAAGATGCTTTCATTCCGAGATAGAAATTGAGGTCGCTTTCCATTTTTTTGTAAACGGTATAATCATTCCACACCGCTGGGCTTACCGATTCGTAAGTATATTTCCAGAAATTCCGATCCTGCTCCAATCTGTGGATTATACTATCGGGACTTTTTATTTCGAGTATCCGTCTAGCGCGAATCTTGGAAAGGCCGGCAATATAATTTTGAGCATCTTGCAATGCGATACCATATTGCATAAATACATTGAGATTGGGTACAACGAGGTGCTTATACTGATGCGTGGAGTCCACCGTAAAACTGCTTGCCTGCGATATCCCCTGACCATAGGGCAGTAAGGTGCTATAATAATAATTGATGATCTTAGCATCATAATAAGGTTGCAATAACGGCTGGTCAAATGAGAGTACTTTGGCCGCAACAGGCACTGCGTTTCGGTCTTTGATCATCTGCTTTAAAGCAAGCGCATTTAGTTCACTCGGCATTGCTAGTGCACGTACCACACCATTGTTGTCAATACAGACTGTAAATGGGATTGCGTCTTTATCAAAAAACTTGGTCAGCAGCTTGTCGTTGACAATGGAGGAAAACCTATTAGCCAATCCATGGGTTTGTATAAACTCACTTTTGCCAATAAATTTCTCTACGGCAACACGATCTTGGTAAGTAACTGAAAGTACTTTGACCTGGCTGTCCATATCGTCCTGCAATTTATAGAGACTAGGGAATGAGGCTATACATGAGGAACACCAAGTAGCCCAGAAATCTAGAATAATCAGTTTCTTATTCTTATAGTCGCGGAGCGTCAATTGTTTAGATCCAGCCTGATGCCCTACGACATTAAGCTGTATATCCCAAAGAGCCTGCGGGATAGTATCCCCTATTTTGAGATGTTTGATTAATAGCCCATCGGCCCCGCTTTCCTTGCGGGGCGTCTGAGCTGATAAACTAAACATAGAAACTAAAAGGTATAAAATCACTAATACCGTGACCTTAAGTATTTGAATATATAGCAGTGTGCTGCTATTGGATTGTAGTTTTAATTTTTTCATCATTTCAGGAATTGATATTGGATGAGGATACGCGCCGAAAGAAATCGGAAATCGCTTTGGAAGTATCTATCGATTCTTTGTGTAGCTCGATAGAAATAGATACCTTACCAAGATCCAATTGAGTCGTATGGATCATTAAATAAGCTATCAGGACGCGGAGAAGTTCGACGGAAAATTCAGACAATTGCGGATTATCTTTCGTTTTTTCGTTATCAACCGTATCGGGATGCAAAACAACGATATAGTCTTTGATTGTACTTAGAGGATACTTATCCCAAAAGTCTTGAACATTTTTCACAGGATCATATCCTGATCTATGAGTTTCATAAATTACCAAATCCAGTAGAATTAGGTGAGCGTAATTAGATCTCATTCTTTAGATTTTTAATGGCGAGTTTAGAGCATACCTATTCCAGTTCGACTGAATCGGTTACTTTTTAGGCCGTAAACCGCCCGTAATAAAATTGGTTAATTGGGATAGCTAGAATTCTAGTGAATGGATATGACTCGGTATATAGTTGGGCATCTCGAATTCCATAGCTGATGTTACCAGATCATTGCTGGCGAAATCAAACCGAGCTACTCGGGAGATTTGAAGATGTTTTTTGTGCTTTGTTTATTTTCTTTCATTACTCACTTAAAATTAAATTTTATAAAGTGAGTCCCCTAAGGTTTTTAAGAACTATAGCGGGCTCCTATCAACCGTATAGCAGGCTTCCGACGGCCTAGTGAAACGGAATTACGATAGTCGCCCATGAGCTATAGCTTGCACAAAAGTACAAAAATATCTACATGGGCATTGGACTACCGTCTCGTTCACTAGTAATTTGTCGGAATTCACTATCGAGACTCTTTTAGTCAAATGCCATTCTATCCAAGATTTGAATGAATATTTAGCAAATATACAAATTCCATTTATTCAATACAAATATGTATCGAATAAAACTCTCGATTATGTCAACATTTGGTTTATGACCAACTATTCAAAAATCGAAATAGAAATTATTAATATCTCACTAGGACTAACTGTCAAATTAAGGAGACTAGAATACAAGTACTCTCAGCTTGATTTAGGTATTATTAGTGAGACCGACAACACCTTGATAGGCAGGATTGAAAGAGCGGAGCATATTGTTGGTTGGAATGTCATCATGTTGGTGAGCCAAAAATTAAATATTAACTTCTCATCACTATTTGTACTTAAGACCAAGGAGGAAGTTTTAGAATTAATCGAGGATTGTTTAGCCCTAGAGACAAAGTTAACACAACAGAAAAGAGCATTTTATGACAAATTGAAGGGGAGGGTAAATGATTTGTATGATAAAATAACTCCACCTCAATCACACTTGAGCTATTAATGCCCTAAAAAATTCTTTTGTATATGAAAATATACGATGCACAAATCGCAAAAAAGAATATTTTCCTCTGAGATACTGGTTAACTGCAATGTGAGCTATCTTTTTGACAAACTCCAAGATGGTTTTTGCTTCCTCTAAATCTGTTCCTTTCTTTTTCAAGATTTGTACAACTCTTTCGGGTGTTACATCGTTCGCTTCTTCTTTCTCCATCTTCAACTGATTTTTGTCTGTTAACCACACGGATTAATCCGCACAGACAAACTTATCCCACTGATGGAGTGGATATTGGATTGTGTCTTTGGGTTGAATTACTTGGCATAGTCTGCCTGTTTAGAACCATTTCGGCAATGCTATCCTCATTACTTCCACGATTGGTTTTACCCGAAAACGCCAGTATGCCTGTTGTTCACCTTTCATGGAGCAAAGGTTGGACGTGTTCTTAAGGGAAGCAAAAGGTCATGCAAGTTTGAAAAAAAAATCTCCACCCGTTGGGTAGTATTTGTTTTCCAAAACCTTGTGCATCCTAGACGCTAACCTAAACTGCTCCCGAAACGAAACACAGCATACTCCGGCTCTTTACAAGAATAAAAAAAATGTCAGGCATGAGGAATATAAGCATTGGAAATGGTATTGAAACAAAACAACAGCACCACCTCTCATTGCCGAATAAATCAAAAAAATTAATTCAAAACAGTAAAGAAATGACACATCAAATAATCACATCGGAAGCAAGGGTATATGTTGGCACATACGCAAAATTTAATGACGGTTCAATCTTCGGGGAATGGCTAACGCTATCCGACTATGCGGACAAAGACGAATTTTACGATGCTTGCAGGGAGTTGCACGATGACGAGGAAGACCCCGAATTTATGTTTCAAGATTACGAGAACATCCCAAACGGCTTAATCGGCGAATGTTGGATAAGCGATAGCATATTTGATGTTTTGGAGGCTTTGGAAAATATGAACGAAACCCGAAAAGAGGCATTCCTAATATGGTGCGACAATGGACACCGTAGGCTATCAGAGGCTGATATTGGCGACCTAATGAGCGACTTTGACGATGACTATATAGGGGAATACAAAGACGAGGAAGATTTTGCCTATGAATAGGTAGAGCAAATGGACTTGCCCGAATTTGCAAAAACGTACTTCGATTATGAGGCTTATGCCCGAGACCTGTTTAGCGACGACTATTGGAGCGATAGAGGTCATGTATTCTACAATTCATAATTTTTGGGGAACGTTTAACCGTTTCCATTTTTTGAAAAAATCATGTCGAGCAAAAAATACAGATCCTCCTCAGGTCGGAACCGTCTTTTTTGCAGAAAGCCGAGCGCTCGAAATATTGATTTTCTCCAATTTTTAACCCTAAATTTAAATGATGCAAAATTCACCTGTAGATTGAGATACTATTATAACATCCAATTTGCTCCCTAGCTGTATGTTTTCTTCTGGTAAATTTATCCAGCCTTCAAAATCATTAGAGTAGAAATAAGCTTTTGAGTGATTTTCCTTAACATATGTCACTCTGATTTTGTCACCATATTCAGGCAAATCGAATTGATCGAAATAGTCTTTACGAGTTAGAGAAATAGTTTTTCTTTTATCATCCATACCTAATATGTAGAAATCAAACGTTTCTCCAATTGGCAAGTAATAAGGAAGATCTTCATTTTCAACAAATGCCAAATTCGATATAATTTTTTTTGCTATGTAAGACTGTACCGTAAATCCATTAGCAACCAACTCTATCTGCACACTACGGTCAAAATATCTAATGACTTTGCCTCGCACAGGTTCATCAACATTCACATAGCGAAACCATTCATCAAATTGATGTTTATATTGCTTTTTGACACTAAATTTTAAACTATTCTTATCTGCATCAAATGCCGAAAGTACAACCTGAATTTTGTCAGAAGGATTGAAAATGTTTTCAAATCTACCTACGTACCCATATCCAATTTCCGAAAAATGAATAAACCCTGTATTTGTACCACCCTCATACTTTACAGCAATCCCTATGTCTGGTACAACTCTTACAACTTCAACTTCAACAATTTTATCTAAGTTTGCATCATAAAATTCGAGCTCAGGAGTTTTTACAAGCCTTTTAATGGAAGTCTCAATTCTTTTTCTGTCCTCATCAATAGCTAGAATTTTAACGTCAATCTTATCATCTATTTTATATGACGAAGTGACGCATTCCTGTGGTACCCAAGATATTTCTTGCCTTGCAAAGCGGCATTCCAAGCCTTCAACTATTTCACAGATTACGGTAAACTCATTAATTTGCTTGACCTCTACATTTAAAACATCATTTATTCTTAATTCTCTAAATTTCTCGCTATCCCATGGATCTTTAAGGTCTATCAGGCTACCAATAAAATTAGATGTCGTGGATGCATAACGCTGAATTTTTACATCTAAGAGACTACCTATTGGGAATTTGCTGTTAAGGTCAAGAAATCGACTTGCTGTGGCATTATGTGTAGGAATAAAAAGCCAATTTTTAAATGAAGAGTTTGATACTTTTAAACCAATCTGTAATCCTCCTCGATCCGTTTGAACTTTTTCTACACGGCACGAGTATACCATTTCTTTGTTTAAAACCGCATCAATATAATGTTTAGGGTCAGATATAGTTCCCTTATTCGATAAAACAATATGATGTTGTTCCGGATTAAATTCGATAATATTTAGGTAAAGTTCATCTTCATTTTTAAATACTTTTCTCGCATCTGATATCTCTATCTCAGAAAGATATTTTTTTGAAATCTCAACTTTTAGCCCAAAAACATTTACTATTATAGTTTCTTTTTGTACGGTATCAATGATTGCTGGTACTGGTTCTCCATTCGCATTCCAAAGTCAGGGTTTTGTATGGATTTTAAAATGGATTAGTGATGAACGATAACAACAAAAAGCAATTGAAAAAGACCGGACGTCGCCCCAAAGAAGACCCGGCGACCATCCGCTATACGATTTCCTTTAACGAGCAGGAACACGCCCATTTTCTTGCCCTGTTTGATAAATCAGGTATGCAGGTAAAGGCGCATTTCATAACGTCCTGCATCTTTGACAAGACCATAAAAACCATTCAGATTGACAAGGGAACGGTTGATTTTTATATGCGGCTGACCTCTTTTCACAGCCAGTTCCGTTCCATAGGTGTGAACTATAACCAAATTGTAAAGGTGCTGTACAAGAATTTTTCCGAGAAAAAAGCCGCAGCGTTCCTGTATAAACTGGAGAAACAGACGGCTGAAATGGCAATGCTGTGTCAGAAAATCATTCAGCTTACTGAAAAATTTGAGGAAGAATACCTAAAAAAATAATGTAGAAGTGATAGCAAAAATTGGAAGAAGTGCAAATTTATACGGAGCGTTGGCGTACAATCAGCTTAAAGTGGAGAATGAAAACGAGCAGATTTTGTTTGCCAATAAGATGATTGAAACCGCAAGCGGTCATTATTCCGTGGCACAATTAGCCCAGTCTTTTGCACCTTACCTGATAGCCAACCGCAATACCGAGAAACACACGCTGCATATTTCGCTAAATCCTGACCCGAACGATAAGGTAAGCGATGATAAGTTTAGGGAAATGGCAGAACAGTATATGCGGGAAATGGGTTACGGCGAACAGCCTTTTGTGGTATTCAAACATACCGATATTGACCGTAGCCATATACACATTGTATCGGTTTGCGTGGACGAGCAGGGCAAAAAGATTTCGGATAAATTCGAGAAAATGCGGTCTATGAATGTATGCCGTGAACTGGAAAGAAAACACGGGTTGATACCCGCAACAGACAAAGAGCGCAATCAGAATGATAAGGTTTTCCGTCCGGTAGATTATCGGGCAGGCGATGTAAAAAGCCAAATTGCTTCGGTCGTTCGCCACCTCCCGAATTACTACCAGTACCAAACTTTGGGCGAATACAATGCCCTGCTTTCCCTGTTCAATATTACCGCCGAGAAAATCGAGGGCGAATTGCAGGGAGAGATGAAGCAGGGCTTAATATATATTCCGCTAAATGAAAAAGGCGAAAGAGCCGGGCATCCGTTCAAGGCTTCGCTGTTCGGAAAGAGCGCAGGGCTTCCGGCTTTGGAACTGCATTTTGCGAAATGCAAAACGGCTTTGAAAGATAGCCCCACCAAACAGACCCTAAAATCTGCCGTTACCATTGCCCTGAAAACCACGAGCGATGAACAGGCATTTAAAAAGCAGTTGGTGGAACAGGGTATTAACGTTGTGGTGCGCCGAAATGATACAGGGCGTATTTATGGCATCACATTTATAGACCACAATTCCAAAGCAGTTTGGAACGGTTCACGTTTGGCAACAGAACTTTCTGCCAACACCTTTAATGATTATTGGAACAATAACATCAAACCGAATATTAAAGAACCTGCCGTTTTACAACCCAAATTATCCACATCAAATGATGCGGATCTTCCTGCGGAAGAACCACACCATTTGTTCGACTTCTTACATACTGAAAAACACGAAGACGGTTTGATTGAAGCACTGGGAGGTTTATTGCCCGAAGCCCAGGGCGAAGATTACGAAGAACAGGACTTTGCCAATAAAATGAAGAAGAAAAGAAAACGCCAAAGAGGTCAGAAGTAATATTCAGCCAAACACTGCCACAGAACGCCACTGGCTGCCACATTCTTAGAGCCACTCCATAGAGCCTTTAAATTCACGCCCGAACATTAAAACTTTAGATAATGCAGGGAGAAGACGATTTAAGAGGGCTTTCCAAGATAATGGCTTTTATGCGGGCAGTCAGTATTCTTTTGGTGCTGATGCACCTTTATTGGTTCTGCTACGGTTTCTTTTTAGAACGTGGTTGGACGTTGGAAGTAATCAACAAGATATTAGGCAATTTCGACCGAACGGCGGGTTTGTTTTCACACACTCTTTACACCAAAGTATTCGCTTTGGTCTTACTGGCTTTAAGCTGTTTAGGGACAAAGGGCGTAAAGAACGAAAAGATAACCTGGACTAAAATTTACGTGGCGTTGGGCGTTGGCTTTGTGCTGTTCTTCCTGAACACACCTTTGTTAAAGCTATCTCCGGCAACAGGCACATTCCTGTATATGCTTACTATCTCATTAGGTTATATCGCCTTGCTGATGGCGGGCGTATGGATGAGCCGCCTGCTTCGTACCAACCTGATGGACGACGTATTTAATAATGAGAATGAGAGCTTTCAGCAGGAAACCAAACTGATGGAAAACGAGTATTCCGTTAACCTGCCCACCAAATTTTACTACAAAGGCAAATGGAACAACGGTTGGATAAACATTGTAAATCCATTCAGGGCATCAATAGTGTTGGGTACTCCCGGTTCCGGTAAATCTTATGCCATCGTAAACAACTACATCAAGCAGCAGATTGAAAAAGGCTTTAGTATGTATATCTACGATTTCAAGTTTGACGACCTTTCTACTATTGCCTATAATCACTTACTGAAGCATCGGGATAAATACAAAGTTCAGCCGAAATTTTACGTGATAAATTTCGACGACCCACGCAAGAGCCACCGTTGCAACCCACTCAATCCCGATTTTATGACGGACATTTCTGATGCTTACGAAGCGGCATATACTATAATGCTAAACCTTAACAGGTCGTGGATACAGAAGCAAGGGGATTTTTTCGTGGAAAGCCCAATTATTCTTTTGGCTGCGATTATTTGGTATCTGAAAATCTACGAAGATGGTAAGTATTGTACGTTCCCTCACGCCATTGAATTACTGAATAAAAAGTATTCGGATGTATTCACGATTTTAACTTCATACCCGGATTTGGAAAATTATTTGTCGCCCTTTATGGATGCGTGGCAAGGTGGAGCGCAAGACCAGTTACAAGGACAAATCGCATCGGCAAAAATTCCGCTATCAAGGATGATTAGCCCACAACTTTACTGGGTAATGACGGGCGATGATTTTACGCTTGACATTAACAACCCGAAAGAACCTAAAATTTTGTGCGTGGGTAACAATCCCGACCGTCAAAATATTTATTCCTCAGCTTTGGGTTTATACAATTCGAGGATTGTAAAGCTGATAAACAAAAAGGGACAGCTAAAGAGTTCCGTTATCATAGATGAGTTGCCCACAATTTATTTCAGGGGACTGGACAATCTTATCGCAACGGCGAGAAGTAATAAGGTAGCGGTATGTTTGGGTTTTCAGGATTTTTCGCAATTAACAAGGGATTACGGCGACAAGGAAAGCAAGGTAATACAGAATACTGTCGGTAATATATTCAGTGGTCAGGTGGTTGGCGAAACAGCAAAAAGCCTTTCGGAACGTTTCGGTAAAGTATTACAGAAACGCCAGAGTATGACGATTAACCGCAATGATAAATCTACCTCTATTTCGACACAGTTAGACAGCCTTATTCCGGCTTCCAAAATCTCAACACTTACACAAGGTTTGTTTGTTGGTTCTGTATCAGATAACTTTGATGAACGTATCGAGCAGAAGATATTTCACGCCGAAATTGTAGTGGACAATGAAAAGGTAGCGGCAGAAAGCAAAGCCTATCAGCAAATACCGCAAATCTTATCTTTTGTAAATGAGCAGGGCGAGGATAAGATGAAGCAGGAAATAGAAAACAATTACAAGCAGATAAAATCAGACATTCTGAATATTGTTGTTAGTGAAATGGAGCGTATCAAGAATGACCCTAACTTACAGCATTTGGTGCAGAAAGAATGATTATACTAAATATTTTTGTGATTTTTCTATTAATATATTGTTAGAAGAATTAAAAGTAACAGCACCATTACGTCAACATATAAAATGCCAAATTTTAATACTCATAATTTAGCATTTGCTTAAATAAACAAATTAGTTACATTTGCATTATGGATAATACTTCTTGTACACGACAACAGGCAGACATTAAACAAATCAATCGCTGTAAAGAAAGAGTTTCGGAACTCCACAGTTCGTTTGACTATTTGTCGAACGCACTTGAATTGACTGGAAACAATGTAAGACTGAAAATTCTGTTTCTTCTTTATGAAGAAAAACGACTTTGTGTTTGTGATGTGAGTGAAATTCTTGGAATGACAATTTCAGCGATTTCTCAGCACTTGAGAAAACTTAAAGACCGAAAGCTTATTGAAACCGAAAGAGAGGCGCAAACCATTTTTTACTCATTGACAAAAGAGTATGAGAAAATGTTGGACCCATTTTTTAAAATACTTGACGATAAAAAAAATTTAGAAACAATATGGTAACGGACGGAAAACTAATTGGGACTGGACTTTTGACAGCAATAGCAGCTTCATTATGTTGCATTACACCTGTTTTGGCTCTCATAGCAGGAACAAGTGGACTTGCTTCAACTTTCTCTTGGCTCGAACCTTTTCGTCCATATTTTATCGGGTTAACTATTTTAGTGCTTGCTTTTGCTTGGTATCAAAAATTGAAACCGCAAAAGAAAATTGACTGCAACTGTGAAACAACTGAAAAATCAAACTTTATGAAAACAAAATCATTTTTAGGAATTATTACCGTTATGGCGGCTTTACTTTTATCATTTCCGCTTTATGCTCACATTTTTTTTCCAAAGACCGAAAGTAAAGCAATTATTACCCAAACTTCCAAAATTCAGAAAGTTGAGTTTACAATCAAAGGGATGACTTGTTCAGGTTGTGAACACCACGTTAAAACGGAAGTTAGTAAACTAAAAGGAATTGTGGAAGTTGTGGTTTCTTATGAGAAAGGCAATGCCATTGTTAAGTTTGACAACAAACAAACAAGTATTATAGAAATTGAAAAAGCTATCAATTCGACAGGTTATAAATCACTAAAAAGTAAAATTATATCATAATGGAAATTAAATTACAATCAATTATAACTTGCCCAAATTGCGGATACAAAAAAGAGGAAACAATGCCAACAGATGCTTGCCAATATTTTTATGAATGTGAAAATTGCAAGACAAGATTAAAACCATTACAAGGCGATTGTTGTGTGTATTGTAGTTATGCCAGTGTTCCTTGTCCATCAATACAACAGGATAAAAAATGTTGCTATTAGAAACCAATTAAGAGAAAAAAATGTTCAGTTTTTTCAAAAAATATTTTCAAAAATTTAAGAAGAATACTTATGCTATCAACAGAAAAAACATTATCAGAAGTAATTGAAGTACTAAGACAAAGGGGTTATACGGAAGACTTTAATCTATTGGAAGAAAACATTTCGTACAAAATAGACGGAGAGAAAGTTAATTTAAGGGACATTGTTATTGATAAAATTTATCGTTTTACTGGGCTTAATGACTTGGAAGATGAGGCTATCTTATATGCGATGAGAAACCAAAAAGATGGAGCAAAAGGTGTTTTCGTAAATGGTTATGGTACATACTCTGACAGTGCAGCAAACAGCATCATTGAGCAAATATCAGTTGACGAGGACGATAATGATGATTGGACGATAGAAAATTAAATCACAATGACTGAATTAGAAAAAATTTTACTGCAAAAAGCTATAAAACCCACCGCTATGCGTTTGTTGGTGGTTGAAAAGTTATTGAAACAACAATATGCAGTAAGTCATAAAGAGCTGGCAGAACAGTTTGAAAAAGCAGATAATATTACTCTCTTCAGAACACTTAAAGTATTCCTGGAATACAAACTTGTCCATACCATTGATGATGGAAGCGGAGTGATTAAATACGCACTTTGCCAATCAGGATGCAATTGTAATTTATCAGAACTGCACACACATTTTTATTGTACCGACTGCAAACATACTTTTTGCCTTACTGAAACAGAAATTCCGAACATCGAAGTTCCTCAAAACTTTAAATTAGATGGAGCTAATTTAGTTCTTAAGGGGAAATGCGACAAATGTAACAAATAGATTTTTTCAACTTTGCAATTCTATTGCACAATCTATTTATTTATATTTGTAGCTGATGAAACTATTTATATTCATATTCAGTATATATTTTCTGACATTATCCGTAATGCCGTGTACTGATGCGTGTGGTATGGATACCAGTAATACTTCAAAATCAGAGCTTTCTAATACAAGCAATGGTCAAACGAAAAACGGCGATTTATGCAGTCCTTTTTGTTCTTGTGCTACTTGTCATACCGTTGTGAATTTTACGTTTCAAACGTTCAAAATAAACGAGGCAAAGCCAAGTCTTAGCAAGATACAAAAATTCCCACTTCAAAATTTCAATTTCATTTCCAATTATCACGGAAACATTTGGCAGCCGCCAAAGATTAATACTTAATATTTTCAGCAAATGTATTTATTGGTAATGGATGATATATTCATTTACTATTAGATAGGTGTATTATCTAAATTGCACATTTAGCTGTCCTTTCTGTAACGGACAGAAAGTATTTATATCCATTATTATTAATTATTAATCAAATGAATTGTGTTAGACAGTATCATAAAATTTAGCATTAAGAACAAGCTCGTCATTGGAATAATGACATTGTTGCTCATTATTTGGGGAGTGTGGAGTGCCACAAAATTACCCATTGATGCCGTACCCGATATTACAAATAATGGATCATACCGAAAGTTTGGGGGAGGAGAAGTTTTTAAGCATACAATTTCATTACTCTATATAGGAAGAATGTGGTGTCTCTTACACCGCGAAAG
>NZ_JBNPWQ010000032.1:0-74893 GCF_050433745.1 Sphingobacterium sp. HSC-15S19 | reverse complement strand
TTTATCATGGCGGTGTGTTATAATTTTGCAATTTAAATATAGCAACTTTGCTATATCCAAACACCGCCACTTTTTAAACGTTTAGGACGCAAGTGAAAATGGATAAAAAGGAAACCCCAAATTTAAAACTAGTAAAATTGAGCTCAGTTTCGTCTCATAATTATACTTCATAAAAACACCCTAAAAGTTTTGTCCAGCTTTTAGGGTGTGATGCTTCTATAGATTTATGGAACAATTATGCGGAGTAGGTCACTGCATTAAAACCCTTCTTCTTGATAATTTCAATTATTTCTTCTTCCGAAACGCCTTCAGATTTTACAGTCAGAATTTTGTCTGCATTTGTGGTGTCAACATTCCATTCACAGATACCGTCCACACTATCCAGATCTGCACTTACTTTGGATACACATCCCCCACAAGTGAGGTTTGTTTTGAATTGAAGTTCTTTGCTTTCCATGTTGTATAATTTTAATGTTATTAATCTATTTAATTATCTGTACAAATATCCCTTTAATTCAATTGGCTATACTTATAGTTTTTCTATTTTGTTTTATAATATTTATCGTTTAAAACACGGTCTACAGCTTAACCATCGGTAGCTATTTTTTCCAGCGAAGCCGCAAGCTATTACTGACAACACTTACACTGCTCAATGCCATTGCAGCTCCAGCTATCATCGGGTTTAAAAGGAAACCATTGAATGGATACAGAATGCCTGCAGCGAGGGGAATTCCAATTAAATTATAAATAAATGCCCAAAACAAGTTTTGCTTAATTGTTGCGACCGTTTGTTTCGAAAGTCGAATTGCCTGGGGTATCTTCGTCAAATCAGAAGAAATAATTGTCATTTTCGCTACATCCATTGCAATATCACTTCCTTTTCCCATTGCAATACTGACATCCGCTGTTGCTAAGGCTGTACTATCATTAATACCGTCCCCAACCATAGCGACCACCTGCCCCCTTTGCTGCAATTCCTTAACAAAATCAGCTTTGTGTTCTGGCAACACCTCGGCTTTGTAATGCTGAATCCCTGTTTCCGCAGCGATGGCCCTCGCTGTAGCCTCGTTGTCACCAGTCAGCATATATAGTTCAATTCCCATTGCTTGCATCTCCTTGATTGCACGTACAGAAGTTTCCTTAATCTGGTCCGCAATGGCAATTACAGCTAATGCAGTATGACTATTGGCAAACCAGATCACTGTTTTCGATTGATTTCCCCATTGAGTAGCATGTTCCGTCAATTCTGTCGAAATTGTAATCCTATTTTCATCCAACAACCTCCGATTCCCTACATAGTAAGTTTCGATTCCTTCACTGCCTTTTACCCCCTTCCCCGTAATACTTTCGATAAAGGATATTGGAGTAACTTTCACATCATTAAAATACCCTACAACAGCTTCTGCCAATGGATGTTCTGACTGTTTCTCCAAGCTTAACAGGATACCTTTCAAATTATCTTCATTATTTTCCCAATACACGTCAGTAACAACAGGTTTTCCCTCCGTAATGGTACCGGTTTTATCCAAAACAACTGCACTTACCTTTTTGGCCAGCTCCAGACTTTCCGCATCCTTAATTAAAATGCCCCGTTCAGCTCCCTTACCCACTCCAACCATGATCGCTGTAGGAGTTGCTAAACCTAGTGCACAAGGACACGCAATAACTAAAACCGTTACTGCCGCCAACAAACCCTGTACCAGATGGTTTTCTCCATCTAAAGTAAACCACAGTAGAAAAGTTAAAATAGCAATACCAATGACAACAGGAACGAATACACCAGCAATTCGATCGACCAGTTTTTGTACAGGAGCCTTACTTCCCTGTGCATCCTGTACCATTTTAATGATCTGTGCAAGCATTGTTTCCCGCCCAACTTTTGTAGCTTTGAACTGAAAACTTCCCTTTTGATTGATCGTCCCTGCAAATACCTGTTCATTTCCCGTTTTTAAAACCGGGACCGGCTCTCCGCTTAACATACTTTCGTCAACATAGGAATTTCCACTGATAACAACACCATCGACAGCGATCTTCTCCCCTGGTTTTACCAAAATGATATCGCCGGTATGAACGGCTTCTATAGGAACCTGACGCTCTACTCCATCCGATTGAATGACCATAACCGTCTTCGGCTGCAACCCCATTAGCTTTTTAATGGCAGATGAGGTGTTACCTTTGGCCTTTTCCTCCAGCAATTTACCCAATAAAATAAAAGCAATGACAACTGAGGCGGCCTCAAAATATACATGTGCATGCAAGCCACGTTGATGCCAAAATTCAGCAAAGAGCATATTAAATACGCTAAAGATGTAGGCTATCCCCGTGCTCAACGCAACAAGTGTATCCATATTGGCCGAGCGGTGTTTCGCTTGTTTCCACGCATTGACAAAAAAGTCCTTACCTAGCCAAAGAACTACGGGTGTAGAAAACAGCCACATAATAGGATTTGCGTACGGCATATCCATAAAGAACATACCAATTACAACTACGGGAAGCGATAGCAATACTGCCCATCGTGTTTTGATTTTAAGCTTATGAAATTTAGCTGCGTGAATAGCCTCCAATGTTTCCTGCTGTGTAGATTCATCTTCGATTAATAAATCATAGCCACCAGCCTGGACTGCTTTCTGAATTTTTAAATGATCCGTAATATTAGGCAAATATTCAACTGTAAGATTTCCAGTTGCAAAATTTACAGACGCATTGACAACCCCTTGTTCATATTTCGCCATACTTTCGGCGCTACTGGCACATGAGGCGCAAGTCATCCCAAGAACTGGAAATGTTTTGGTCAATGTAGAAACACCATAACCAAGATCTTTGATCGTCTTTACACTGCTAACGACCGCTTCACTATCTTTAGGTACGATAGCAGCTCTATGGTTATTCAATTCCACCCGATAGCTCGTCAAGCCTTTGACCTGAGCTAGTCCTTTTTCGACAATTGAAGCACAATGTTCGCTTTCAACATCTTCTAAAGGTAGATAAACCGTATCTTTATAAATATCTGTCGCCATAACTGATTGTTTTATTTTACACAACAAATTTGGCAACAAATAACATCGAAATCATTACACAATTAGGGAATTGATTTGTAATATTTATTCGATAATACGATACGACAGGTTAAACTCAATTCTTCTTTAGCTTTCCACTTCCTCAACAAAACCATAGATAATATAATCACCGCGCTCTTCGAGTTTAATCGTTTCCATTCCACTCCAGTCGGATGCATTGGTATTTTCATCGATAAAATTTTGAATTCTGTCAAATGCGACACCAATCTTTGTTTTCCCATCGGCATAGATCTGATATTT
Source organism: Sphingobacterium sp. HSC-15S19 (assembly GCF_050433745.1). Classification (NCBI taxonomy): domain Bacteria; kingdom Pseudomonadati; phylum Bacteroidota; class Sphingobacteriia; order Sphingobacteriales; family Sphingobacteriaceae; genus Sphingobacterium; species Sphingobacterium sp. HSC-15S19. The sequence goes on along the minus strand of NZ_JBNPWQ010000032.1, from coordinate 71,576 downwards.
CGCAGAGGTCTGCCAGCTTACTTTTTTTCTAAATAACCGTAAACCTTCTCTTTTCAAAAAACTGTGCATTTCATTCGATAAATTCATATTCTCATTTGTTTTACGCGCTCACACTACTCACCTATTTATTTGGCAGATGCTTTTCTGGTCAAGGACTTACCTCAAGCCTTCTCATTAGTTTATCTATTTACGCAACACGGTTTTAATGGCTAAAGAAATGGTTTTTCGCTGCTAAAATAGATAGCCCTAAAATAATGAACCTGATAGAATCCTACAATAATGCCGTCACTATTTCATCGTACTCAAATGCTATTTTGTCGAATTTTCCAACAGCATACGATGGACCTTCTTTCAATGCTGATTATAATCTAGCAGACGATTTGAACAGCATCTAATACACGGCGAACAGAAATAGGAACAGGCGCTATTTTTTCGTCGAATAGATTCTTTAGTTCGTCCGATTCATTTTCAATTCTGTCGATATTTTTCGTTGTTCTTTTCCATAGAAAGCACATTTGTTTACAATTTAAACGTATAACTATGGAAAACATTGAAAATTTTTTAGCGGAGGATTTTGTATTGGATGTACAAAATGTCTGCGTGGTCGAACCGATCTCATTTTTTGATTTTGATGATATGGAACTGGTAACTATTAAGACAGTTACATCTTCAAAAGTAATATAAAAGAGGATAATGCTGTGAGGGCGTTCTGGTAGGCGCCTTTACAGCAATCGTCTTTATTGCCTACTAAATAAAAAAAGAACCGAGTATATGACTTCACCCAAGCTTAAATGTATTCTTATTGAGGATGAACCCTTGGCGACAAAAAAAATAGTTGAATACATTCACATGTTTCCAGATCTTCAATTGATAAAGATGGTTGAAGACATTGAAAATCCAGCATTATTTAGTCATGATCTAAAATCTGCAGACATCCTATTCCTCGATCTCATTGTTAGCGGCGGTAATATTAATACACTTGCCGAATTGATCGCCGATATTCCTATCCTGATCATAACGTCCGCTGTGTCACGCTGGCATTATCCGGAATTTATCAAAAACAGAAAGCATTTTGCACTACAAAAACCAATTTCGCCCGAAATGTTTCAGTCCTGTATAAAACAAGTCATGCAATACTAGTCCTACTAATTCATGTCATTATTCCACTTATCCGATTATTTTCTTCTGCGCACGCCGCTGCTTCCAGCTGCATTTGCCGTTGATCTTTTAACGATAAAAGAGAGACATGAAATAGAAGAAAAACTTCGTCATTTGTTTCAAAATGAGCAATTAAAAGAAGCCCTATTTCTGGCAAGCCCTGCCTTCTCAGTAGAAGTTCAAAAATGGCTTGAATACAAGAAAGAGAGCAGCTCAAAAATGATCGCTTCACTACTCAAATATGCGATTAGGATGAGCACTAGAAGTACGCCTTTCGGTTTATTCGCAGGGGTATCTTTTGGGAACATTGCCGTCTCCGAAAAAAAGGTATCGTTAATTAGGGCTAATGCGAATAAAGCTGTATTAAAACTGGATGCCACCATTTTGACAGGAATTATTGAACAGCTATCAAAAGATAAAAGAATTTACAGTCAACTCTATTATCGTATCAATCCGACCTTATACTTAGATGGTAAATATTACAAATATTATCAAAAAGTGTCAAATGGGAAGAAAGGACAGCATATCCTGAAACGCATAAGGCTTACCCCAGTTTTGGATCGAGTCATCCAACACTTTGAACGTAATAAGAGAACCAGCCACTATCAATCATTAATCGATCTGCTGCAAGGTCTTGGAGCATCAACAACGCATGCGCCCCTATTCGTCAATAACCTCATCAGCCTTGGAATCATATCTTCTGAATTACAGCCCAATGTAATTGGCCGAGGTTATCTGGATAGCCTGATAACGACGCTTGAAAGAGTGGATAAGGCGGAAAATTATTTAAATCCTTTATTAACGATAAAAAGATGGCTTCATAGTTCTCAATCTGTCATTGAGATCCGAACCGCCATCCTTAAATTATTGCAGCCTTTGGCTCCAGATCTCGATATGACCAATTCGTTACAGGGGGATCTCCTCATGGGGATGGAAGAAAATAATTTATCAGATACCGCATTAAATCACATAAGAGATCAATTTCAGGATTTACTACCACTTTGCAGCCAGGCTAAGTTAACAGATTTTGACCAGTTTAGAGCTGCGTTCTCTGTTAAATATGAAGATAGAATGGTCCCGCTAACGACAGCTCTAGACCCCGATATTGGGATTGCTTACGGACGTCAAGAAGGTGTTTACAATATAACGGATGAAATACTCGGGGATGTTAAAAACATCACTCCGACGGGCGAAAAAAAATATGGGGACCACCATTATCAAGATCTGGTCATTGAAAAATTTGTAGCAAGTGTAAAAAATCAATTCACCGAAATTCGGCTGACCGGCAAAGATCTAGATCATATCGCTAAACAGCGTAAACAAACAGCTCATACTATCCCTTCTTCATTCTATGCCATCGGCAATCTCCTTAGAAGTTCATGTCAGGAAAATTTATTCTTCAATCTAGGTACTATTGGTGGTTCGTCATCAGGAAACTTAATTTCCAGATTTGCACATTTGGATGAAGAATTGCATAACAAATTAAAAGAATCGGCCAACAAAGAGCAACAGCAGTTTCCCAATGCAATACTTGCCGAGATTTGTCATTACCCAGACAATAATGCTGGTAATATAATTTATAGACCTGCGCTGCGAAAGACATCAATTTGTCTAAGCCCAACAATCGACGAAGAACAAGAGCAAATTGATGTTAATGACTTATACCTGTTCCTTAAAGAACAGCGTCTAATCTTGTGGTCCAAGAAATTCAATAAAATGGTTATCCCCCGTTTGACGACGGCCCACAATTTTGAACAAGGTATGAATATTTATAAGTTTCTCGCAGATTTTCAGTTCCAAAATAATAGGTTGGATCTTTCCTGGAATTGGGGAATTATGAAAGAGCAGCAGAGGCTCCCAAGAATAAGCTACAAAAATATTATCTTGTCTAGAGCCCAGTGGCGAATTCAAAAAATAGCGAAATACCCCAGCAACCCTCAGGCTTTCATAAAAAATATACAAGCGGAGTTAGCAATCCCTGCAATGGTCATCATCAGCAGCGGCGATAATGAACTGTTGATAAATTTAGACAATCCTTTTTGCATAGAAATCATATTGGATCATATGTGCAAAAGAGAGACCATATTAACAGAATATATCCTGAATGACTATTCATCAATAGCCAGGGATAAAGATGGACATATTTTTGCCAACGAAATCATTATTCCAATAGAATCACAACAGGAGACTTTCACAAATGAATCAGCTCCGCAAGACAATAACCTAAAAAGATGCTTCCCTTTGGGCAGTGAATGGCTTTACGCCAAGATCTATTGTGGTTTACATTTTGCAGACACCTTGTTAAAGGAAGTTTTCCCCATTATCGTAGAGACAATTAGTCAACAAAATGTCCTAAAAAAATGGTTTTTTATACGGTACAACGATCCATCGCCCCACATTAGGTTTAGAGTTGAGCTTTCAGATCCAAGCCAGTATTATTTCGTTATATCCACGCTTAATACCCTATTGGAACAGTTTATTAAAGACGGCCAGATATCAACGCTATCCTTTGACACTTATACACGGGAGATTGAACGCTATACCCCATTTTGTATGGAACTTAGTGAGGAGCTATTCTATCAACAGAGCGAAACGGTACTGAAGGTTATCCAACAAAGTACTTCAATCAATGATCGATGGCGCCTGGCTTTCGAAAATATTGAGTCACTATTAGAAGCTGCAAAATTTACACTGATCGAGAAAAGAGATTTCTGCCTACAGATGAATACCCTTTATCAGCAAGAATTTGATAATAATAAAAACCTTTGGATTCATCTCAACAATAAGTTTAAAGAGAAAAAAGACTGGTTCGACAAACCTTTAGACAACCTAGAAGAATCGAAAAAGAAACTAAATGCACTTCAATACAGCATATTTAACACCTTACAGAGCCATAACGAGCAAGATGAATTCAAGTCGGCTCGGACATCGTTACTATCAAGCTACATTCATATGTTTATTAATCGATTGTTCATGTCTGATCAACGCTTACATGAACTTGCCGTTTACCACTTTATGGTTGGCTATTATAAAATGCAAATTGGGAAACAGAAAGAACGTATGAATCCGATAAATTATAGGAGTCCCATCTTCGCGAAAAGTTGATTACGATATTGTAAACCTATACCGAGTTCTGTCCCATTTTTCAGAATGACTTTACTTGCCTCAACACCCTTGATCTGTTTGATATTGACAATATAGGACCGGTGCATACGAGCAAACATATCCCAAGGCAGTTCTGCTTCCATATCTTTCATGGTAGACAGCAACGTTTGCATACCTTCTAACGTATAAATTTGAATGTAATCCCCCCAGGCTTTTAGATAGAAAATATCCGCCGGATCTATAAAAATAGTTTTGTTCCGATCCTTTATCTTAATCGCCTTTCTTTCACCCTGTGGGCCCCTTCTAGAAAACAAAATTGCCTTTTGGACTTTTTCAATTGCCTTGATCAAGCGCTCTTCCGTCAGGAGTGGCTTTAAGATATAATCGATCACATCCAGCTCAAATCCATCGACCGCATACTCATAATGCCCAGTTATAAAAACAACAAATGGTGGATGAGCAAGTCCTTTGAGAAAGGTAATTCCGTCCATTTCAGGCATATCTATATCCGACAAAATGAGATCTACCTCGTGCTGCCTTAAAATGTCAATTGCTTGCAATGGGCTCTCGAATACACCCAATATTTCGATCAGGCCTAATTTGGAAACTAATTTCTCCAGGCGACCTCTCGCAATAGGCTCATCTTCAATAAGGATAGTTTTAATTCTATTCATAAGTACTTCGCAACCCGTTGCTTTGGTGCTACGGCTCTGTTTCCGAATGTAAAGTTACAACAAGATTAACACTAAATACACCCTCCTGCGACTTTATTTCCAAATTGTGATTATGAGGATAATGAAGTTCCAGTCGTTTTTTTACATTTTCTATCCCTAATCCGCCGATATAATTTTCTGGTTTTGAAAGTTCTCTATACGCATTAGCCACGTGCATATACACCTTGTCATCCGCAACCTTAATGTCTACGGATATCCATCCCGCCGAAGAACTTAACCGAGGTCCGTGTTTGAATGCATTTTCCACAAACGGAAAAAAGATCAAAGGAACAATCATGCTGTTTTCGTCCTCGGCCACCAAATTTAGATTGATCTGCACGGTCTCGCTATAGCGTAACTTTTCCAATTCAACATAATCCTTTAGCAATTGAAATTCGCGACTAATTTCGATCCTGGGTTGATTACTTTCATGCAGTAAATACACCATAATACTACTTAAACGCATCATACTTTCGCCGCCTCGTTCATCATGATCAGATACCAGCACATAGATGCTATAAAGTGTATTAAGTAAAAAATGTGGATTAATCTGGTATTTTAGAAAGGCAAGTTCCAATTGGACATTGTTCAATTCTAATGCTGAATTTTTCAATTCGAGTTTCATTTTTGAATTTCTGACAGACATAAATGCCTGTACAATTTTTACAGTCAATGGCAGCGCCACCAAAAAAATAAAATCCAACAAATAATCGCTAATGGAAGAAAGGCGAAAAGCACCAAAGATTCCTTGACTTAATATTATTTCAAGATAGCTTGACAGGCGAACATCTGGTGTTAGATATTTCAACGTTAATAGGGCAGCAAAGTAACTTAGAAACGACCACCAGGCGTAAATAAACAACAACCATAATATACATAATACAAACTTCCCTGGAATAAACCACCGCGGAATGATGATATATGCTGTCACATAAAATATTGTCAACAAAGAAAAGACGTCCTTTACAAACAAAATCCAGGAATTATCAATATCTATCCGCTGATAGGAAATGAATTGCATTCCCAAAACCAAAAACCAAAAACACAAATGAAGAATAATACGTTTCCCCGTATTGTAATTTTGGAAAAACCTGTTCATAGATAGCATACTTTTCAATAATATCAGTCTAATATAATGATATCCTTTAGTTTGTGGTAGTCTGACTTATCAAGTGATAACGCAAAAAGACATTTCTGCGACAAAAAACAACCACCTATAACGCTAACAATCTGAATATATCCAAATTAGGATCTGAGCAAATCAAAAAAATAGCATTACGCTCAAAACAATAAAATTGTAACAAATATATTGCTTTAAAATGAATACGATTTTTAGCGTGCACTCAACAGCTAGTTCATCCAGCAAATAAAGTAATTTGCTAATTTATCAATATAGAATAGCGTTATCTCTAATTTCAATTAAGTTGGTAATTTTCAAAACTTACCTACTAAGGTAAATATAATGCGTAGCGATCACTAAAATGTCTATTTACATAACATAAATTGTCCATAATTGAAGGCTCTGCAAAAAAAAGTTATTGCGATCTTCCGTATATTTAATTTTACAGAACCCACATAAACAACAATTAGATGTCAACTACTTTTATGCAGCTTTGGTTATATAATAACTGGGCCAATACAACACTACTGGATAAACTGAAAAGTGAAGGCGAAAATGTACCTCATTCTTGCATACGGCTCTTTAGCCATATTGTCAATGCTCAGATTATTTGGTTAAGTCGATTAACTGGTGAAAAACCACCTGTTGGTGTTTGGGATGAGCACAGTATCATCGATTGCCAAAGGTATCACGATTTAGCTTCAGAAGGATTTGGGCAGCAGATTCAGCGCAGAAATGATATAGAGGATGAAATTATCAATTATACAAACACACAGCATCAGGCTTTTCATAATAAGGCCAACGACATTCTGTTACACGTCTTTAATCATGGCACCTATCACAGGGCGCAAATAGCAAGCGAAATGCGGAAAAATGGTATTGAACCTATCAACACAGATTATATCACTTTTGTTCGCACATAACAGTACTGTAATCAGACGCCACTGTAGTCTGATTACAAAAGAAGAAGTTTTATTCAAATGCCGATTTGCTCCAAACGATAAATATCATGCTGGATCAATCCTTCCGTAAGGTAATAAAAGGAATACCCTAGGACATACTCGTTTTCAACCAGATAATGGTCGCTTTGATTTTTAAGCAGTTCTATTAAAATTTTGATCTAGTCGATTCGACCTATCCTACACATCTTGCAATTGGCGGACTAGACCCTCTATAATATTGGAGAATACCTTAACTTTGAAACAAAATGAGTTACAAACATATCTTTAAAGCGACCTTAACATGGAACCATCCTGAACAGCCTAGTGCTGTGGGTTCAAAAATTTATACAAAGAGCCATCACATCGCGATCGAAGGCAAAGCTGACCTGCAAGTTTCCGCAGCAAAAGCATTCAAGGGTGACCCCGTATTGTACAATCCGGAAGATTTGCTGCTTAGCAGTCTGATTTCTTGCCACATGATGTCCTATTTATACGTCTGCTCGAAAAATGGCATCGAGATTTTATCCTATACGGACAATGCTATCGCTACCCTCGAAACGGATGGAGATGGAAGTGGTCGTTTTACGGAAGTTATATTACACCCCGAGGTTCTCATCACAGATGAATCCCAGATAGAACTTGCTTTATCCTTACATGCCCAAGCAAATAAACTGTGTTTTATTGCGAATTCATGTAATTTTACTGTGCTGCACCATCCCCAATGTCAAGCGATCTAATCATACCTAGACGTTCTATCGAAAGAAAAAAGCCTCTTGTTTTCGGTTTGTTAACACAACCGAAAATATAACACGCAGCAAAAATTCGTAATTAAATAACAAACAAGTTTTTAAGGATTTCATTACTTTTGAATCATGATGGAAAATTCCAAGAAAAAAGCAGCAATCGGATTCATATTTATTACACTACTAATCGATATTACGGGTTGGGGAATCATTATTCCAGTCGTCCCTAAACTTATCGAGGAATTGATTCATAGCGACATAAGTGAAGCGGCAAAATATGGCGGCTGGCTCGGCTTTGCCTACGCTTTCACACAATTCATCTGTTCTCCCGTCGTTGGTAACCTCAGTGATAAATATGGCAGAAGGCCAATTATTTTGATCTCACTTTTTGGGTTTGCTGTAGACTACATCTTTCTTGCCCTCGCGCCAACTATAGGTTGGTTATTCTTAGGACGCGTTATCGCCGGATTGACAGGTGCTAGTTTTACAACGGCAAGTGCTTATATCGCCGATATATCTACGGATGAAGATCGGGCAAAGAACTTTGGCTTGATAGGCGCTGCATTTGGTCTTGGCTTTATCATCGGCCCAGTTATCGGCGGTCTACTCGGTCACTATGGTGCCAGGGTTCCCTTTTATGCGGCCGCAGGACTGTGTATGCTAAACTTCCTGTATGGCTATTTTATCTTACCTGAGAGCTTAGATAAAGAAAAACGTAGAGCTTTTGAATGGAAACGCGCAAATCCAATTGGATCCTTTAAGTTTCTTGGAAAACATCCAGAAATATCCGGATTAATCGTTGCCTTAATTTTAATATATATCGCAGGCCATGCAGTTCAAAGTAACTGGAACTTCTTCACCATGTATAAATTCGACTGGACAGAAAGAATGGTGGGTATCTCATTAGGTGTTATTGGATTATTGATTGGATTGGTTCAGGGCGTTTTAATTCGATGGACAACGCCCAAACTTGGTGAACAAAAAAGCATTTTCTATGGATTGACCCTGTATGCTATTGGACTACTGTTATTCTCGTTTGCAAGCGAAGGATGGATGATGTTCGTCTTCCTTATCCCCTATTGCTTGGGTGGTATTTGTGGACCAGCTCTTCAGTCTGTTATTACAAAAAATGTTCCTTCAAACGAACAGGGTGAACTTCAAGGTGCACTAACAAGCTTAATGAGTGCAACATCGATTATTGGTCCACCGATGATGACAAACCTATTTTATTATTTCACCCATGACAAAGCACCATTTAAATTTTCTGGCGCGCCGTTTTTCTTAGCATTTATCCTGATGACGATTAGTGTGATCATTGTCTATAATGCTTCTCGCAAAAGGAGAAATCAGCAAATAAATCTTTAGACCTGATTGATCAGTCTGCACTATTTTCATCTATCTTCCTCTAAAACTCAACTGGCCTATGCAGTTCTTAAATGCATAGGCCAGTTGAGTTTTAGAGCTTTGACTTTAAACGGCTCAATGTCTCCTGTGAAATATTCAGATAGGAAGCAACTATTCTATTGGACAGCCTTCTGACAACCATTGGATTTTCATCCAACAATAAACGATATTTTTCAAGGGCATCTTGCATTAAAAATGACATCAGACGCTTTGTATTTGTCACATAGGCAATTTCCAAATAGAGACGGTAGAACTTCTCCCACTGTGGAATAAGGTCCAACAAATGATAAAAATCCTTATGACTTATATAGTAGATTTCAGTAGGTTCCAAAGCCTGAATAAATTCTTCAGACTCTTCTCCTGTAATAAAACTAACTAATGCGGTTGCAAACTGATTCTCAAAGGCAAAGTAGCGTGTTGCTTCTTGTCCAGACTCATTTATAAAAAAAATACGTAAACACCCCTTGGTCACGAAAAATGAGCGTTGGCTTATTTCACCATTGGCCAACAAAAACTCATTTTTCTTTAGCTTTAAAGGCTTAAAATAGGAGCCTATTAGATGTAATTCATCTTCTGTTACCGTAATTTTACTCGTGATATAGGATATCAATAGCTCATCCATTTTAATTGCTGTTCTAAATTAATTTCCAGCAAAACTAATAAAATTGGATTAACAGAAACTAATTTAAGAACTAGATCGGCTCATTTAAATTCGTAAGTTCACTTTCTGCATGCCCCGCTCTCCAATATGCACAGGTATATAGGTCTTGTGAAGTCCTCCCCTTTTCCTCCCGAAAGTAATGACGTAATTCTTTCACAATGGCATACTCCGCAGCAATAAAGATATAGCTCGTTTGATCATCCGCCCTGCTCATCGGTTAAATCAAATATTACCCGGATAAGATGTGGTGTAAGGTACTCTTTTCGGCCAACGCGGAATACCGATCTTATTTTTTTAGTGTTTGTCTGATTCATATACTGTTTTTCGATAATTACTATTTAGCTTTCTATAGGTAATAATATCCTCAATAGATAATACGGTAAGATTATGTTTCAGTCCGAATGTTGAGACCTCATTCAAACGCGCCATTGTCCCATCCTCATTCATCAATTCACATAAGACAGCCATCGGTTCTAAACCCGCCATAAGCATCAAATCGATACTGCCTTCTGTATGACCATCGCCCCCCAATACTCCGTTCGCGTGCGCCCGCAAGGGAAAGATATGACCTGGGCGAACAAGGTCCCCCGGCTTGTAAATCCATTAATGCTTTTTCTACCCTTGCTATGGGATCATCCCCAAACATTGTTAACAAATTTCTCATATCATTCTATATTATCCTGCCTCTTTACGAATAACAGAGGCCGGCTTATTTGATGACAAAGATTTATCCATGAAAAACAATAAACATTGACTTAAGTCAAAAAACAGAAAAACAAAAATGGCGCTCAACATTCAATTATTTCAAATCTAAAGCATCTTTAAACACACAAAACTTCAATTCTTCAATTCATGGATCGAATTCTTCAATTCCTCCATTACTGATCGCTGTAAATTTGCAGCCAAGGAAATAAAATTCAAAATGACACATACAACAGACATAACAAATCAAAACATAGAGCTTCACGTAAACTTAAAGCGGGATACACCAGTACTTACGAAGCCTCTTTTATGGCTTATTACCCTGACAACTGGAATAGTAGTCGGCAACAACTATTATAATCAACCGCTTTTGGGATTGATGGCGAAAGACTTTCACGTTAGTGAAGCTGCAATTAGTATGATCGCTATGCTCACCCAGATCGGTTTTGCAACAGGGCTACTCTTTATCGTTCCTTTGGGAGATATGATAAAAAGAAAGAAATTAATATTATCAATTTTTCTACTTATCATAGCCTCCTTATTGGCAATGGTCTTCGCTCCCAGCCTCGAGCTGCTTTATATCGCAAGCTTTATGGTTGGATTTAGCTCAGTCGTTCCCCAAATGCTCGTCCCCCTTACGGCCGAACTTGCTACTCCCGAAAAACGCAATTCTTCAATCGGAATGGTCATGAGTGGCTTACTATTAGGTATTCTGCTCTCCCGCGTCGCAGCAGGATTTATTGGCGATATCTGGGGATGGCAAGCGATCTATTATATAGCGATAGCGTTAATGGTTCTATTCATGTTATTATTAGCTTTCGCACTCCCCGATGTGAATCCGACATTTCAAGGAAGTTATCTACAATTAATGCACTCATTGATCCATCTGACAAAAACTCAACCGGTATTACGGCTATCTGCACTCAGAGGTGCCCTAGGTTTTGCGGGATTCAGTGCTTTTTGGATTACATTAGTATTTCATTTACAGGAAGCTCCTTTCCACGCGGGGTCCGCTGTAGCCGGATCCTTCGGATTAATAGGGGCTGTTGGCGCTCTAGCAGCAGCATTGCTAGGCCAGATTTCAACGCGTGTTTCTACGTATACCGTTATTCTTGGTTCCATATGTATCCTGCTATTGAGCTGGATTGTATTCTACATCGGGGGGAATAGCTATACCGGATTAATAACTGGCGTAATCTTAATTGACCTGGGTTTACAATCAATGCATATCAGCAATCAATCTGCTTTCTTTGCCTTAAATCTAGGGGCAACCAACCGACTAAATACAGTCTATATGTTTAGTTACTTTGCGGGTGGATCATTGGGTAGTTACTTGGCCTCGCTCGCTTGGAAATACTTTCAATGGAATGGCGTGGTATTGACAGGCTTTTGTTGTACACTACTGGTTCTCATCATCCATATCTGCTACGACAGACGGCCAAAAAACTTTTCTTAGTCGTTGAACACCATAATCTAAAGAAAAGCTAGTTAACAGAAAATCTTCTATATGATGATATCCATTCATGGCCTACATGTTATAAATGTAGGCCATGAATGAAAACTTATTTCATTTATTCAAGTACGCCAAACTTGCCAGCCTGAAAATCTTCAAAAGCTTGGTAAATCTCTGCCTGTGTATTCATTACAAATGGGCCATAGCTCACGATAGGTTCATCAATGGGCTCACCGCTTAACACAAGTAAAACCGCATTTTTTTGGGCCTTTATCGAGATCTCTTCACCATCATGACCAAATAAAACAAAACTATGTTCCTTCGCAAGTTCGCCGTTGACCTCGACCTCCCCATTCACAACCAGCATCGCAGTATTATGATTTTGTGGGACTAAAAAGTTCGTTTCATGTTGCTCCGCCAATTTGATATCAAATAGATTGACAGGCGTATAGGTGTTCGCTGGCCCTACCGTATCCTGAAATTTCCCCGCGATGACATTAACTACCCCTGCGGCGTCAGGCAATAGTACCTTCCCCATCTGATTGGCTGTAATCGCCTGGTAATGTGCCTCCGTTGATTTATCTTTCGCTGGTAAATTAACCCAGAGCTGAACCATTTCAAACAATCCACCTTTTTTTGAAAATTCCTCTTCATGGTATTCTTTATGTAATATACCCGCACCGGCAGTCATCCATTGTACATCACCCGGACGAATAACTCCACTGTTTCCCGAACTGTCGTGATGGGCTACACTGCCTTTGTAGGCGATAGTAACGGTTTCAAATCCCTTATGCGGATGTACATCCACGCCTCTGATATGATCCGAAGGTCCAAAATCAAATGCTGCGTTGAAATCTAGTAAAAGAAATGGACTCATCCTCCTTTGGGAAATCCCATTCCCTGGTATCATATTAAATACACGAAATCCATCCCCTACCATACCCGGTTGAGCTGGACGTTGGAAAATTCTTTCAATTGATTTTTTCATATTATGATCTCCTTTTTTATCGTTCTTGATGAATTTAAGTTGAAGCCCAAATTGATTCACTTCATTTTAAATTGCTATCTCAAAGGTACGACAAGAAGAAGCCTGCTTCCAACAACCTGGATTAAGGCATAAACTTAACCTAGATTAAGTTTATAAGAAAAGATACTGCTAAAACTAGTAATCCCACATTTTCTGGATGCCATAGAAATATGTAACTTCAATAAAAATCATAGACCAAGTATCCTTATGAGCTCAAACAATACCGTTACATTAATAAAATTTTACAGTCACCTTTGGTTACGCCCAATACTAGTACTCCTGCTATTCATCTTTTTATCCCCCGTAGTACATGCGCAATCCAACAATAAATCTAAAGTTAAAACAAACTGGAATGAAATACTTGAAGAACAACTGTTTCCAGGTAAAAAGCTCCAAGATTCCACGTTCAGCTTTCAGGGCAAATTTGAAGAACAATTTATCACAACAGCAGATCATGTTAAACTCCATGGAATCTTGTTTAAGGCAGACAAGAGCAAAGGACTAATTTTCTATTTGCATGGCAGTAATGGGGCTGTAGATACCTGGGGTAAAATTGCCAATATCTATACTGATAACGGATATGATCTTTTTATGTTGGACTACCGAGGTTACGGAAAAAGTGAGGGTAAAGTAACCAATGAAGAACTACTTTATCGTGATCTGCAAACGGTCTATGATAAGCTGACACAACAGTATCCGGAAGATCACATTATCATAATCGGTCAATCTATGGGCACGGCACTTGCTTCAACTATTGCTTCGCATAATTCTCCAAAAATGCTTATTCTTCAAGCACCTTACTATAGTTTTCAAGATTGGACACAACATGTCGCTCCTGAACTCGATACAAGCGGGATCCCCTTTTATTTCGACAATGCTGCGGCATTGCAAAAAGTAAAATGTAGAACGATCATCTTCCACGGAGACCAGGATAATGCCGTCTATTTTGATTCTTCCATTAAACTGAGTAACTTTTTTAAAAAACAGGATAAATTGATACGTTTGGCAAAGGAAGGACATAATGATTTTTCTAAAAATAAAGACTATCTGCATGCGATTGGCGGGCTATTGCGATAGTCTCATTTTATACCAAAAATACACTATGCCCCTTCAGGAATTTTACACATTAAATTCGGGATAAGGAAACCCCTTTCCTTTTTCACAGAAAAATTTTAAACTCCTGAAAAATAGCGCCCAATCAAAACTACAGGAAGCAAATTCCGCACTATAATTTGCCCAGCCATCATGGTGAAACAGCAGCATACATCCCTTTTGCTGAGGTTCAAGTTCAAAGGTCAGTGTTGTTCCAATCCATTCCTCAAATGCCTTGACACAGCGCCACTCAACCCTGGAATAAGGCTTCAGCGAAATAACTTCCATATTTTTAAAATAGCTGGGACCAAATCCAAAGCGCAGGATCGCACCAATCTCTGGCTTTGCCTTCGTATCTGGTGTCCACCAGCCTGCTAGTCCTTCCGCCGTTGTAAGCGCCTTGTAAACAGTCTCTACAGGAGTTTCAATTAACAGCCTATGGTAGATACTTTTTGTCCCAGGATCATGTGGTATGCGATTCTCATCCATAGCCCCCAGCGCTATTTCCTCCTTTGGAGTAGGCTGTCCCATCCCCGTTAAAATCAATTGTCTTAGGCTGTCCGCTATGTAATATGTCCAGGCATCATGACATACCTGATAACATTCCATCTGGGAATTAAGCCCACGATGGGTGAAATGTAATGTAGTTGTACCTACATCTTCAACAATATCGAAGATAATGGAACTATTAGTCCATTCCCGTTCATCCTGGGTAAATTTAAAATAGTTTTCGAGGACCCGCCAGACTACTTTGCGATCTGTTTCCATCGTTTCTATTCGTATTCGACAACGATGTACATCCTGATAATGATATATAAACTCATCATGCAAAGCAGCAGTTGGCCCTTCAATATTTTGAGACCACCATCCGCGGACATTATTGATTGCTTCAAATACACGTTGAGCACCTGCTTCAACGGTAATGCTTATTTTAAAATCTTCCTTTTTCATCATTCTTCGAATTTTTAACCATTAACTCATACTTCTTATCTTCCTATACCTCAATCGAATCAAATATGTAAATCTGAACATCATGATCATGAGGTGCCAAGATTCTTCGGTCAACTGCACAAGCCTTTCCTTGTTCAGACGCAAATGCTATTTTAATTGCTGCTAAACTTTCAAAATATAAAGTTCCAATACAATACACATCGTCGTGTCCAGTCGTGGACATAATTCCACCTTTGGCCACTTCATAACGAATAAGTCCCGGAAGCGTTTTTGCCAAGGGAATATGGGTCTCAAAATAGTGTTTGTCAAAAAACTCCCTATTCGTAGGGGTCTTATATATTGCGATCATTCGTATCATCCTGTCGTATTAATTTAAATTTATAGATCAAATATAGCGGAGTTCAAAACACAAAAAGGGGTGTAAAATAGACATTCTCAGCGGTTGATTTAGACAAGTCGTTTCGGTATATTTGAATAGTATCAAATAAGCGTACTATCGTTTATTCAATCTTATAAACTTTCAACATGAAACACCTAACGATCTTAGTTCCAGACAGTCAGACAGGCCCTAATACCATATCGTGCATTGTTGGAACATACCATGTATTCACAGAAGCGAACCGCTATTACGATCAACTGAACAGGGAACCTATATTTAATATAGAATTGGCAGGAGTTTCCAAACAGAGTAACTTTGTCAATGGATTATTAACGGTCATGACGCAGAAAGATATCGCTACGATTCAAAAGACCGACCTCATTATTGTACCCGCTGTCATTTCTAATTTTAGTGCGATAGAAGCTGGTAATAGCATGCTCTCAGCATGGATATTAGACCATTATACCAAGGGAGCAAATGTTGCAAGCATGTGTACCGGCGCATATCTGCTCGCATCCACAGGGCTTTTGGATAACAAAAACTGCTCTATCCACTGGAAATCAGCGGCAAATTTTCATAAGCTCTTTCCAAAGGTTAACTTAAAAACAGAACAAATTATTACTGATGAGCAAGGAATCTATACCAATGGTGGCGGTTATTCGTTCCTTAATCTCCTCCTTTACCTGGTCGAAAAGTTCTACGACAGACAGACGGCTATTTATTGCTCCAAAATATTTCAAATTGATATTGCCAGACAAACACAGTCCGATTTTATGATCTTTAATGGTCAAAAATCACATGGAGATGAAATGGTCATGCGTGCACAGGACTACCTCGAGAATAACTTTTCAGAAAAAATTTCCATGGAGAAGTTATCTGAAAAATTCACTGTCGGACGTCGGAATTTCGACCGTAGATTTATTAAAGCGACAGGCAATACGCCCGTGGAATATCTTCAACGGATAAAAGTAGAATCGGCAAAAAAAGAATTGGAAAGCTCGAGGAAAACGGTAAATGAAGTGATGTACGCTATTGGATATACGGACATAAAGGCTTTTCGCGAGATATTCCGTCGGTTTACAGGACTCTCTCCCCTTGAATATAAAAACAAGTACAATAAAGCAGCAATAAAATAGAACCAAACGCTCCGCGGTTATTATCTTCCTTCTTTGGGAGAAGGCCTTATTGTTGCCAATGAACAAGCTGCAGGAATGGCATTGTTAAAAATGTATTTAATGCAAAATTCCAAAGTTGTGCTACCAAAAGAGAATACAGCTGCCGTTTCCTTTCTATTGAACCAAGGATATCCAATAAAACGCCAGGCCAAGCGCATGTACCTGGGGGAAAATATCGATGTTCAATTTCAGTCCATCTTCAATAGAATTGGTGGAAATCTAGGTTAACACCAATTCTATACGTTATTTTTTTTAGACCGATAGCAAATTTCAAGACAACATAATGGACGCTACGAAAGCTGACCTACGGCATCCTCAAGAACCTCTTTGGCAGCCACAGCCGGTTGCTTTTTGCTTCGTTTGATATAACATAGGGAAATTACGATTCCTAAAGCTGCCATAACCGCACCAACCAGAGCCGGAGAAGTATAACCATAGCCTTGATTAATGGGTACACCACCTAAAAAGGCGCCCAATGCATTCGCAATATTAAAACAAGCAGGTCCTAAAGAAGCAACCAACATTTCAGCATCACTTTTTACCGAGTTAAGCAATAATAAGGTTAACGAAGGTACGAGCGCAAAAGTTGTGACTCCGGTTAAAAAAGTCATCACCAAAGATACCCAAACGTTGTCGGACAGCCCATAAATAACCAACATACATAAAATCTGAACCACCAATACGGCTACAACCACCTTTGTTGAAGAAAAAGCGTCCGTCAACTTCCCTCCGATCAAATTCCCCACAAACATACCTAATCCAGCCAAAACCATAATATAAGGCAGGTATTTATCAGCAACACCAGACACTTCAGTCATCAGTGGCGCTATATAACTTATCCAGGCAAACAGCGCTCCTGGAGCTACTGAAAATAACAAAACCATAAACCAGACATTCACATTGCGAAAAATGCCAAAGTCCTTCCAAGGATTATTTTTAGGTGCTGCTTTCATCTTAGGCATCCACAACTTTAAGGCTAACATGGTCAAAATACCGACGATAACAATCAATAGGAAAGTATAACGCCATGAAAAATGATGTCCAATATAGGTACCCAAGGGAACCCCAAATAAATTGGCAACTGTCAATCCGGAAAACATCGTCGCTACAGCCTGCGCTTCTTTACCAGGATCAGCCAATCGACTGGCAATGACAGACCCTACTCCGAAGAAAGCACCATGTGGCAATCCAGAAATAAAACGCGAGACCAACAAAAGACCATAGTCTGGAGCAACCACAGACAGTCCATTAAATAGGGTAAACAATCCCATGAGGATAATCAAAGTCTTAAGTGGCGAGAATCGATTCATCACAACCACCAACAGTGGGGCACCGATAACTACACCTAAGGCATAAGCTGTAATGAGATAACCAGCTTCCGGAATTGAAACTTGCAGACTTTGGGCAACGTCCGGTAGCATCCCCATCATACTAAATTCTGTAATTCCTATCCCCAATCCCCCCAGTGCAAGTGCTAATAAACTCTTCTTCATATATAAGTGAAATTATTAATCACACAAATTTCTATTAGAATAATTTAACAAACAAATCATTTAAATAGTACAACCTATCATTAAACTAATAGCACCGTCTTTGTCTCAATGAAAACACCTATATTAGCCTGAGGTAAAATCGTTCAGCATAACACATTCAAACCCTAACCATGAAACTCCATCATTATATACTTACTTTCACCTTGTACACACTTGTACCTTCGTGGGCATTGGCACAAAAAGGCCATGCAAAAAAGCATCCAAATATTGTATATATCATGAGTGATGACCATGGTTATCAAGCGATAAGCGCTTATGGTTACGGACTGAACGAAACGCCCAATATTGACAGATTAGCAAAAGAAGGTGCCATTTTCACACGTGCGACCGTGACAAATTCATTATGTGCGCCCAGTCGGGCTGTACTCCTAACTGGGAAGCACAGTTATATGAATGGGAAAATTGATAATGAGGCAAAATTCGATTGGAATCAGGACAACTTTGCCAAGATTCTCCAAAAAAACGGGTATCAAACAGCATTAATCGGTAAAATCCATATGGATGGCCTACCTCAGGGATTTAACCACTCAGCGGTCCTTATTGACCAAGGCGAATATTATAATCCAAACTTTATTATCAATGGTGTAAAACAACAAATACAAGGCTATGTATCGGATCTCACCACCGATATGACCCTAGATTGGATCGCTAAAAGAGATACCAGCAAACCTTTCTGTGTGCTCTATCATCAAAAAGCGCCACACCGAGAATGGCTACCTGCTTTGCGACATCTTCAACAATATACATCAAAAACCTACAAAGAACCGAATAATCTATTCGACACCTACGAAGGAAGAGGAACTGCTGCTAAAACCGCTGAAATGAATATCCTTAAACACATGAACTGGGCTGGTGACAACAAGATACCTCCTGCGCTAATGGATGAATTGGGACTAAAAGAATATCTATCCTGGGATAAAGCTACCTTCAATGGAAACCTAGGAAGAATGACTGCAGCGCAGCGCGCAACATGGGATTCAATCTACAACCCAATCATGGCAGATTTTAAGATGAAATATCACAACATGTCCAAAGAGGACCTGATGCGCTGGCGATATCAACGTTATATGCAGGATTATCTGGGTACCGTTGCTGCAGTGGACGACGGTGTTGGACGTCTATTGGAATTTTTGAAAGACAATGGACTCGACGAAAATACAATTGTCATTTATACCTCAGACCAAGGGTTCTATCTGGGTGAACATGGTTGGTTTGACAAACGTTTTATGTATGAAGAATCGCTCCGAACCCCCTTATTGATCCGCTATCCAGCAGAAATTAAAGCTGGCCAATCCTCAAAAGCACTTGTTCAGAATCTTGATTTTGCCCCCACAATCCTAGATTATGCAGGACTTGCAATCCCGAAAGATATGCAGGGAAAATCTTTTCGTGGTCTACTCAATGGAAAAGAAAAACAATGGCGCGATGCAGTATATTACACCTACTATGAGTACCCTTCCATTCATATGGTAAAACGACATTATGGGATTCGTACCGAAAGGTACAAACTGATCCATTTCTATTATGACAAAGATGAGTGGGAATTATACGATCTAGAGAAAGATCCACAGGAAATGCAGAATGTATACAATGTACAAGCATACCAAAACGTACGTGAAGAAATGCATCATAAACTGGACGAAGCCCGAGCCTACTACAAAGATTCCGATGAGAACGACAAAAAGTTTTTACCGAAGGTAAAACAATAATTTACTGGCCTACTAAGCCAGTAAATTATTGTTGTTAAAAATCTAAACAGGGTTGAGTTTGAAATAACGTCTCAAAATACGTCTAACATCTCTATTATCGGCTTTGAAGATGATGGCTTCTCGCTTTTTCTTTTCGCTATATACACGCTTATTACAGTAGCCAAATCCTTTATACCGACCATCCAACAAGTAAACAAGTCCCTTTTCTTTGGGATTACGCCCTGAGAACTCCAAAAATATCTCGCCCATCGGAAGCTCCGAAGAGGCTACAAATTCCTGCACTCTTCGATTATAGTCATCTGGAAGCTCCTGCGCAATACATGCCCCTTTGCAGGTCTTCAACATATATTGAAAACAATGTTTCGTATACGTCTGTAATTTGTTTATTTTTTGGCAGAGCTGATAAGCTTCAACAATAGTGAATAATTGCTCGCGCCCCTCCTGGTAACTCGAAAAGGTCATTAGCTCCTCTCGCTCGGGATCAAGCGTTTCAACTTGAAGAACTTGATAGCCCAATGGATTCACCGCTAGATAAAGGCCAAATCCGTAGTGGGTTCGACGCTGCGCCCGATTATAATAGGGTTGATATTTTTTGATCAGGTCAGATTCATGCAATAGCGCTAGTAATTCATGGCCAGTCAGTTCAAATCCAACTCTGCAGGCTGCTCCTTGGATTTTGCGTTCCTTAAAATCTGTGCTTCTAAAATGCTGCAATAACCTATTTCTAATATCGATACTCTTGCCGACATAAATTAGTGCATCATACTTATCATAAATATAATATACGCCGACTGCAGCGGGAATTCCTTCAAGCAATCCCGCAATTTGCTCTTTCGTCATCACTTTAACACCAGGTAATACCTTACAAAGGTAATTTAAAAAATAGTCGATTCACTTCGTGGATCTGCATGCTCAAATATACTAATATATTTAGTATTTATAAATGATAGCGAATAAAAATAGGAATACACCCGCCCTTCATTTCATCCAATGAAAAGGGCGGGTGTAAGTTAGCGCCAATTGTTAAAATTTCATTTTCTGAATTCTAATGGCATTCAATATCGCTATTAACGATACGCCAACATCGGCAAATACAGCCTCCCACATTGTTGCCAAACCTCCAGCTCCAAGAATCAACACGATCCCTTTGACTATAAAAGCAAGGCCAATATTCTGATAAACAACTTTTTTCGTTTGTTTCCCAATGCGAATGGCCGTTGGAATCTTCGAAGGTTTGTCATCCTGTATCACGACATCTGCCGTCTCGATCGTCGCATCACTGCCCAGTCCACCCATCGCTATTCCAACATCACTCAGTGCGACAACCGGAGCATCATTAACGCCATCACCAACAAAAGCAACAGATTCGTTTAGCCCCTTTATTTCCTTGACCTTATTCACTTTATCTTCCGGAAGCAGGTCACCATAGGCCTGATCTATTCCAAGTTCCTTGGCAACATAGGCGACTACTGTCGACTTATCCCCGCTCAACATCGTTGCTTTTACACCGAGCTTATGCAGTAGCTGAATTGTAAGCGCGGCATCTGCTTTAATGCTATCAGCGATCGTCATGAATCCTACAAATTTACCGTCCAAAGCAATGGCAATGGTCGTATATACGATACTATTCGGATCGATATCATAGGCTACATTAAATTTGTCCAGCAATTTAAAGTTACCCACCAGCAACTCTTTGCCTTCAGTAATTCCTTTTAATCCATGTCCGGCGATTTCTTCTATATTATGGAGATTAATAGACTCGTCGATCGCACCTGCATATTCCCTAATCGCTGTTGCAACTGGATGGCTACTGTGGCTCTCTATTTTATTGACGAGCTTTAAAATTCTTGACTCGTCGTAACCAGCCTGTAGCTTAATTTCCTGCACCTTAAAAACGCCGGCAGTCATTGTTCCGGTTTTATCCATCACCACATGCCGGATATCTGCCATCGCATCCAAAAAATTACTGCCTTTAAAAAGTATACCATTTCTACTCGCAGCACCGATTCCACCAAAATACCCCAAAGGGATTGAGATGACGAGTGCACAGGGACAGGAGATCACTAAAAATACGAGTGCTCTATACAACCAGTCGCTAAATACATATTGATCGACAAACAAGTAAGGCAGGAGGCAAATTCCAATAGCCAAAAACACGACAATTGGGGTATATATCTTAGCAAATTTGCGGATAAACAGTTCAGTAGGCGCTTTTTGAGCTGTTGCGTTCTGTACAAGCTCTAGGATTTTACTCAGTTTGCTATCTTGATAAGCTGTTGTTACCCGAATTAGGCTCACCGTGTTCATATTAATCATTCCTGCCAGCACAACATCACCTTTCATTTTTGTATCTGGCTTGCTCTCGCCAGTTAGCGCTGCAGTATTAAATGCGCCTTGTTCAGAAAGCAACTCACCATCGAGCCCGAGCTTTTCGCCAGGTTTCAGCTGAACAATTGCTCCGATACCTGCGTCTGCGGCTTTGATTACTTTGCTCTTTCCATTCTCCAAAATAGTCACTTCATCCGGACGCTGATCCAGTAGTGCCTTAATATTACTTTTAGCTCTACTCACCGCCAAGGTCTGAAATACCTCGCCTACAGCATAAAATAACATCACCGCCACAGCTTCTGGGTATTCTTTGATCGCAAAAGCTCCTATCGTAGCGATACTCATTAAAAGAAACTCCGAAAAGATTTCCCCTTTAGCAATACTCTTTAGGGCATCTCTGACTACAGGAAACCCAACAGGCAGATAAGATACGATATACCAGCCCGAACGAACCCAATCCTTAAACCATGCTTGCGCAATCCAATTATCCATGGCTATTGCTGCAATGAGCAAAATAAAAGAAATTAGCGCGGGTAGAAATAACTGCATCTGACTAGCCCCTGCCGTTGAGTGATCGTGACCGTCTTCATCATGGCTATGATCATGACCATGACTGGAAGCTGGAGCTTTCCCAATAAGGTCTTCAGCTCCCGCCTGACTATATATTTTTTCTGTCTGTGTACAACAAAGCTGTCTGCCTTGTGCATCATAACGATGTTGATGTTCCATAACTTGCTTTGATTCTGTTAACAAATACTGTCAATTAATGTTCGTGCCCACCTGTATTGCTCATTTTAGCATTGATAAAAAAGGCACCCTTTACAACAATTTTCGTTCCAGCAGGAACTTCGGTAACCGGGGTAATCGCCGTATATCCCAGAGCAGACACGCCTTTTTGAATCTCTATTTTTTCAAAATTGATGTTTTTAGCCTGTTCTTCGCCATGCTGCCCAGCTTCTTGCTCATTTTTATGCGCATGTTTTGCTTCACCTTCATCGTGTGCATGCCCGCGATCGTCGTGCCCTTCTTCATGCTCCTCAGGTTTCTTGTCTGTCTCCACAAAAATATAATACTTGCCGTCAGCCTCCACGATTGCATCATTCGGAACAGCCGGAGTCCGTACATTATTGACACCGATCATACCCGTGATGTTCATCCCATCAATCAACCCCACTTTGCTGCCCACAACCGTACTGTGCACAGCGATGGTCTTGCTATCATTTTCAAAGGAAGATCCAATTGTAAAAACTTTGGCGGTATAGGTCTTATCCGGGTTGTTGGTCAGTTGAAAGTTGATGAGCTGTCCGACTTTAACCAAAGGTAGATCCTTTTCAAACACCTGCAGATCCAAATGCAACAGACTATTGTCAACAATCTCGATCACGGGTGAAGAGACATCTACATAACTCCCAATTTTCGCAAAAACATTACTTACTGTTCCATTGATAGGGCTTGTTACGGCTAATGAGGTCCGCATATTGGACAGATTAACGCTATTGGGATTAATGCCCATCAATTGGATCTGTTGTTGCAAAGAAGCCTTTCGAGCCCGCAAACTATTGAAGTCTGCTGTTGCGGCCTGCAGATTTTTCCGCGCCCCCGCATTACCTTCATTGAGTTCCTGTTGCCTTGCCATTTCTTGTTCTGCCAAGGTAATCTTACTTGCGAGGGAGACATATTCCTCCTGCAACTGTACAAACTGGGGGTTGGTGATCGTAGCGATCACCTGCCCCTTGCGTACGTGATCACCCAGCTGCACGTTTAATGACTTTACAACACCACCGTAAAGCGCCGTTGCATTCGCTTTATTGTTATTGGGTACACTTAAAAGTCCATTGGCCTTGATTGTAGCCGTTAGTTCCTTCTCTTCAATACCTCCAAAAACGATGCCCACAGCTTTTATTTGTGCCGCACTCAATGCCGCTATGGTAACGGGACCTTCCTCATGCCCCGCTTCGGATTTAGGCGCTTCCTTTCCCTCCGGTTGACCTTTAGGCTCCGACTCATTAGAACCGCAACCGTAAAAAACAGTAACGGCTATACATACGATAAATATCTTTATGAAAACTTTCATTGCTGACTTATTTGTTATTGAAGTAATTATATTGAATTGCTGATTGATTATACTGATTGAGGACGTCTAAATAATTCTGGCGAATCCCAATGGCCTGACTTAAAAATTGACTTAATTCAGCAAAATTGATCTCCCCTGTCCTATAAGCCAAACTAGCCGCTTTAATGATGGCATCAGCTTGTTTTAAACCCGAAGACTCATAAAATTGTAGTAACGCACTATTCTTGTCAATTTCAGCAAGTGCGTTTCCTTTATTTGTCTGGAATGCCTGCGTCTCATATTCCAACTTACGCTGTTGAACTTCCATTTCAGCGTTGGCAGCCTTCACTTTACTTTTATACGCGCCTAGGCTAAAGACCGGAAAAGATGCGGAGACCGAAAATCCCGACAATGGATCTTTGGCTCCCCAAACACGTTGGGAGAAAAATCGACCCGAGAACTCAGGCTTATTTGTATTTTTCTGAACACTGATATTTGATGAAGCAATATTTACGTTTTGCTGCTGTAAAACAAGTAAAGGATGTGCTGTTTCCTCAGATGGACTGGCGTTCACGACAATCTTCTCCAAGGACTGATCCAATGGGAGCATCCACTCGTTACGGTCCAACAAGAGCATAAGTTGCTGTTGCTGGATAACAATGTCCTTTTTGTTTTGAACAAGTTGTGCTTGCAGTTCCTTCAGTTTTGCTTCAGCTGCGATCTTGTCCAGCGCAGCCACGTCACCCGTTCTGAAGCGAAGTTCAGTTGCTTTGAACATGGCTGTATAGATGCTATCCAGCTCCATATACAGCTTTTGGCGATCCTGGAGATACCAAAGTTGAAAATAGGCTGTCCTCACGTCTTTGGTAATCGCAGTTTTCAATACATCCGTATTTAAATTCGCATATTTTAGCTGCTGTTTAAAATACTCCTTGCGCGCCGCATAGAGCCCGGGCCAGGCAATACTTTGCGTTATACCAATTTTCAATAAGCCGGCCTTATCCGTAGGACGGTAATCTTCATTTTCTGCAAAAATCCCGGTCTTGGGGATTTCGGTCGCCGTTTTGACATTGAAACCAGCGCCTACGATTTCAGCCTGGTTGACCTGAAACTGACGATTGCTCTTCAGTGCAGTTTCCACAGCTTCTGTAACAGAAATGCGCTCTTGGCCAAACACCTGAGATCCCAAGGCCATAAATAAGAAAGCAAGTACTGTAACAAAGGTCTTAGCATCCCTACTTCGTTTCATATTCAATTTAGAATTAAAAATTATATACAATAAGGGCAGCACAAACAACGTCAGGAAAGTTGCCGTTATCAGTCCGCCAATAACAACCGTTGCCAAAGGCTTCTGAACTTCAGCGCCGGCACTTGTACTTATTGCCATCGGTAAAAAGCCCAGTGAGGCCACTGTCGCTGTCATCAGTACAGGACGTAAACGGGTCAAAGTACCTTCTTTAACGCGTTGAAAAATATCATCGACGCCCTCTTTTTTCAACTGATTGAATGTCCCAATTAAAACGATACCGTTGAGTACGGCCACACCAAACAAGGCGATAAAACCGATACCGGCACTAATACTGAAAGGCATACCGCGCAACATCAATGCAAAGACACCCCCGATAGCACTCATTGGTATTGCGGTAAAAATTAACGTGGCCTGCTTAAAGGAATGGAATGTGAAATACAACAGCATAAAAATAAGCAATAAGGAAACTGGCACAGCAATCAGCAGGCGCGAGCTCGCTTTTTGCAAATTCTCGAACTGACCTCCGTAGGTGAAATAATAACCCGCGGGAAGTTTTACATTTGCAGCCAATTGTTGCTGGATATCCTTTACTACGGTTTGAACATCACGCCCTGCCACATTAAATCCAATCACAATTCTTCGTTTACCAGCTTCGCGACTGATTTGGGCCGGCCCCAATTTATAATCGATGGCAGCAACCTGAGAAAGAGGGATCTGCGTACCCGTATCTGTAGGAATCATCAGATTACGCACATCATCAATACTATTTCGGTGTGTTGTATCTAACCTGACGACCAGATCAAAGCGACGTTCATTTTCATAGATCTGGCCCGTACTCCGACCGGCAAAGGCGGTACTCACCACATCATTAACGTCCTGAATTGTCAATCCATAATTCGCGATACGGGTGCGGTCATAAACGATATTAATTTGCGGGAGACCAGATACACGCTCCACCTGTGGAGAAGTTGCCCCTTGAACAGATTGAATCTGAGCGGCAACCACATTGGCGTAAGCGGCCAGTGAGTCGATGTTTTCACCGAAGATCTTTACAGCAACATCCTGACGGATACCCGTCATTAACTCATTGAAACGCATTTGAATAGGTTGATTTTTCTCAAAGAAAACACCCGGGATTACTTCTAGCTTCTCCAGAATAGCGCTGCCCAGTTCTTCATAAGAACGGCCCGACTTCCACTCTTTTTGAGGCTTCAATACCACCATAATATCTGTCGCTTCCGGCGGCATAGGGTCTGTCGGCACCTCCGCAGCTCCTGTTTTACCGACAACCATCTTCACTTCATCGAACTCTTTGATAATCCGGGAAGCCTGCATAGAAGTTTCAATACTTTGCGAAAGCGAGCTTCCCTGAGGAAGTATACAATGGAATGCATAATCGCCTTCCTGCAATTGTGGAATAAACTCGCCCCCCATGTTCTTGAAAAAGAAGGCCGACAAAGCAAAAATGGCAACAGTTAAACTCACGATCAGGTATTTAAACCGAATGGCTTTCTGTAATAAAGGCGCATATATACGTTGTAGTCCCGCAATCATCCGGTCACTCAACGTTTTCTTGTCGCTGTATTTTTTCGGCAGAAACAGAGCGCACATCATGGGGATATAGGTTAACGAGAGAATCAATGCCCCGAAAATGGCAAACCCAACTGTTTGCGCCATTGGACGAAACATTTTTCCTTCAACACCCACCAATGTTAAAATTGGAATATAGACAATAAGAATAATGATCTCACCAAAGGCTGCACTGGTACGAATCTTTGAAGCAGATTCAAATACCTCATGGTCCATTTCGGCCTGGGTCAATTTCTCGGTTGACTTTCGTAAGCCTAAGTGGTGTAGCGTAGCTTCCACCACAATGACTGCTCCGTCCACAATCAAACCGAAGTCTATCGCACCCAAACTCATTAAATTGGCACTTACGCCGAAGACGTTCATCAGTCCAAGTGCAAACAGCAGCGCCAGTGGAATCGCCGAAGCAACGATAAGACCTGCCCGCAAGTTCCCAAGAAATAATACCAGGACAAAAATTACGATCAAGGCTCCTTCAATCAGATTTTTTTCAACAGTACTGATCGCACGTCCAACGAGGTCTGTCCGGTCCAAATAGGGTTCTATGACCACATCATCAGGCAAAGATTTTTGAATAGTCGGTAGTTTTTCTTTCACACGATTGACCACCTCATTGCTGTTTTCACCCTTTAGCATCATGACGACACCACCCACAGCATCTACCTCACCATTGTATGTCAAGGCTCCATAGCGCACAGCATGACCAAACCGTACATCTGCAACATCTTTTACATAAATCGGTATAGACCCTGATTTTCGGATAGCGATATTTCTGACATCTTCCAAAGAGGTCGCCAGCCCAATCCCCCGGATAAAGTATGCATTCGGTTTTTTATCAATATAGGCACCACCTGTATTTTGATTGTTTTTCTCTAAAGCAGTAAATATCTCCGGGATCGTGATATTCATCGCTTTAAGTCTATTCGGATCAACAGCTACTTCATATTGTTTAAGCTCACCACCGAAACTATTGACCTCGGCAATTCCAGGAGTTCCATAAAGCTGACGGGCAACAATCCAATCTTGCATGGTTCGCAAATCTTTTGCGTTGTATTTCTTTTCGCTTCCCTTTTTGGGATGGATGATATATTGATATACTTCTCCCAATCCGGTACTTACTGGAGCCAACTCAGGTTTACCAATACCCTGTGGTATCTGATCCACCGCTTCTTTTAAACGCTCACCGATCAGCTGACGGGCAAAATAAATATCTACATCATCGTCAAAAACAACGGTAATGACAGAAAGCCCAAAGCGTGAAATACTCCTGATCTCCTCAATTTTGGGTACAGTTGCAATACTTTGTTCAATTGGAAAAGTCACCAATTGCTCTACTTCCTGTCCGGCAAGAGTTGGACAAGAGGTAAAGATCTGGACTTGATTATTGGTAATATCGGGAACGGCATCTATGGGTAGTTTCGTCGCACTCCATGCCCCCCAAATGATAAGCAACAAGGTCATTAAACCGATAACGATCTTGTTCTTAATGCTAAATTTTATAATATGATCTAACACAATATACGTGATTAATGCTTAAATAATAGCTCGTTAGAATATCTTCAGCGCTTGTCGTAATAAAATACAACAAACGGATTCCGAGCACAAAGCTGAATAAAGAACAGCATAGCGCGCTCTATCAGATTTGTTTTTAGAATTTTTACGAAAAATTAAGCATTAACTTTCGGCGGCTGCCAGATGCTTCCAAAATAACTGGAAACAATCGCTGTATTGTGTAAAGGATTACGATTATCAAAATAAATTGATACCGGGACACCATCTATTTGCGGGAATTGATAGGCATAAGCCGTTATATTTCCACTGCAACAATTGCAATAGCAGAAAATAGAACAGGCATCAGATGCATCATCACTATGGTTATGCGTTTGGTTTAATTGTATTTCCATAGCAGTCTGCTCACAGCGATTGCTAGAATCACTGCAGGGAACAAAAGAAAGTCCCATAATATATGCTATCAATATGAAAACAATTAACCTCATGAATACGCAAATTTAAAAAAAATAAATCAAAATCTCCCCTTGACCCAAGAAATCTATTGGTTAGCGTCATCTCCATTGCCTCCTATAAAATAAGGAGACCGGCGCTTTCAACCGAGCATTTTTTTTACCCCTTAGGCCTCATAAAACCGCACAACCCTACACTGCACTATCACCTGATACATATATTAATTATAAGTAAATTATTATTCAAATAAAACGAATTATAATTAACAGAAAAACACATAAAACATGTTTAAACAGCATTTTAAATACAAAACAACACTATTGTAGATATTTCTCTACAAGAAATACAAGATAACACAAATACAGTATATTAAGTAAAATGCTATTTATATAATTGCATCGATAAAAAATAAAAGCAATAAAAAAAGCAATGGTATACCACATTTTAAATACAAATCGGCATACAACTGCAAGATTTTTTTTTTGCAAAACAAATAAACAACGAAATCAAATAATCAAAAATCAATAACAAAACAAAATGTCAATTAACATGAATCTAATCCCCCATCGCCGACTGACAAACCTGTTCATGCTAGGCTGCAGCGCTTTCGCGCTTAGCCTCTACTCATGTAACAAAAGCGGAGAAAACACCGCGTTAACAGGAGAAACTGTCGTTAAAATCAATCTATCGGGCGTAGAAGCTTACAATGAAACAGACAACAATGCTGTTCAAAAGCAAGCATCTGCAAACGCATCGCATTCATCAAGCAATGCACCTGATGTACAGGAAATGACTGTACCGTTAGAAAACGGTGGTTCAGTTGACGTTGTCCTAACAAACAGTTCAGCGGTTACAAAAAGCCTCGTTGCTTCATCCAACCCCAAACTAGCGGCTGTCCAAACACAAGAGAAGCCATTGGACAAAAACGTCAAGTATAAAGTTGTTGTCTATGACAACCAAGGAGCTTACGTAACGGCAAAAGATTATAGCTATGGTGAGGAAGCTACTGCCGCAGGTATCGTTCTTGACGCCGGAAAATCATATACGTTCATTGCCTATTCGATCAATAGCACCACAGCATTACCGGATATTAACAATCAAAACACACTATCCACAGCCAGCTTAAACAATATAAGTGGCGACTTAATGTATTACACAGGCACATTAACGTTAAAAAATGGTGTAAACAATTTAAATGTTGTGTTAAAACACAGATTTAGCCAAATCACCACAACATTGACCATGGATCCAAGTATGACCGGGGCCATCACTCAAATCGGGACTGCAGTACTAAAACCTAGTCACAGTAGTGCAAATTTGAAATTCTCAGATGAAACATTAACGTACAATGGCTTGAACAACGCTGGTGTGACCACGCAATTCCCGGCTTTAGGAAATGGCTTACGTACTATCATCAGTAACCCATCATTATTGATTCACCCCACCACCAGCAACGGGACATTGATGCTCGGCAGTCTAACTCTTGATGGTGAAACCAAAACAAACATCACCATTCCAAATGTTAAGATCAACCCCGGACAAAAATACGATCTGAAACTTAACTTCAGAACCTGTACACAAGATGTAACCAGCAATGGCTTGAACTGGAGCTATCCAGCAACAACATCGGGTGGTAAAACGGGTATTATGAAAGACGGTAAATTCTATGCCAATGGAACAGCCATCGACAGAAGCTTTACCGCTCCAGCGGCAGACTATGGTTTTGTTTTCGACATTACCGAACTAGACAATGCATTCAATCTGGAAGTAAATGGTGTCAAATTAGCAAAACAGGAAATTCAATTTCAATCAAATGCGGTTGCCTCTACACAAAATATCCAATTTTTCGACGGAAGCAAATACGCTGGCAACAATATCGAAACGGGCAAAAGAATTGACGAAGTGTACAACATGAAAGGTACCAGTACAAATCCTCTCGTTAAGGTTGTGATTAGCAGAACTGGCCAGGTGACCATGTTTGGTAGTAAAACATCCGGCGGTCCTTTATACGAACTTAAACTCGTGAATGGCAACAGCTTCAACACATTCCCTTGGAGTGCAACACAAAGCAACACCGTAAAAGTAACCCAACTTGTTGATGGACGTACTATTATCAAGGGTATAGGTGCCGGAAAGAAGAAAATCCCTTGCCAATAATCAATAAATAGATCAATAATCGGAAAGACTAAATCTTGCTGCGTATAACAAAGAAAAACAGCACGTAAAAAATAGCTATTATGGAAAAGAAATTAGCGTACATCGCCCCCAAAATTAATACAACGACAATCGAACTTGAACAAGGTATTGCAGCTGGTTCGGCATATGCCAGACCAGAAGATGCCAACAGCGGTAAAGTAAACGAACAATGGGAAGTAGGATCAACAGATAATAGAAATATCGACTGGTAAACTATTTTCAACAGTAAACAAAAGGAAGGGGCAGTCAAAAATGAATTGCCCCTTTTTATGCAATTTTATAATAGACGATCGTGTCATCCATATTTTTTATTGTCAAACCTTTAGCGTACCCAAGTGCAGACTGTCTGTATTACCTCCACCATAACTTTCGATAAAAAAGATATACACCTCATAGGTCACTTCCTTTCTATTTTTTGGAATTTCAACATTTTGTTTGCCAGACATTAAGCTGCTTTTCAAATCGTTCATCACAAGTGGATACCCGCCCCCATGATCCGCTGCATTATACAGGATTAAGAACGAATCGTAAGATCCCGTGTCAAACTTTTCCTCCAGATAAGCATCATATTCCCAGGTGACCTGAAGCACTTGGTTTTCTTGATCGAAATCCATTGTGTAGGAAGTAATGGGATTGGGGCTTCCTTTGGCAATCATAAATTTCGACCAATCAACGACAAAACCGTCTTCTTCCTGGATAAGTGCTTTATTCAGATTATAAGACATCGCTATATCGTATGCCCGTTTAGGATAGCTGTACACCTTATACCCCATATTGATGATCGGTTTTAATTGGCTAATATGTGACCTCACAATTTTGAAGCGTTTTCTACTCAGCAGTTGCTTAGGAGTGGGCTCCCGTTTTTTAACGCTAGGGAGAGATCGTACATAATTTCCTGTTTTAGTCGACACAAACACAACAGAACCTGCTTTCCCGGAAACAGTTCCATTTACACCATTTTTGATTATTGCCATAATTACTTGATTATGTTATAGATAATAAAGATAAACATTAATACGGAAAAATACGCATACCAAATTATAGCTAAAAACAGTTTTCAATCAATACTTAGACAGTAATTAGTCACTGTTTATTCAGTCTTCACTGAGCAAGCACTGAACAAGCACTGAACGAGCACTGAACAAGTACTGTTTAAAAGTGGAATTTGATTACCATCTGTTGCATCTAAGAACTAAAGGAGAAAAGGTAAAAGCCGACGACCTTTCATGCGAACTATAACGTAAAAAAAATGTCTCCTACATTTGCTTAATACAAACATAAGAGACATCTTCTTCTTTTTATCGTAGGTCTTATTGCCAGCCCAAGGCTGGATCGGAAACTCGACCTACTGCTGCAGTTACAGGACAGCCTGCAGACGTTTTGGAAAATCTTCAATCTTTGAAAGACTCAATTGCTTCATAACCTGAAACAAATGCGTCTTAAACATATTGATTGTATGTTCCCCACCTTCATTGCCCAATGCGCCAACCCCATACATAAATGGTCTTCCCATAAAATTGAAATCCGATCCAACTGCATGTGCCCGCGCGAGGTCAACCCCTGATCGAATACCACCATCTAACATGATTTTTATCTTCTTTTTATAGTCTGGGTTGCTCGCTAAGTGGATCAATGAATTGATCGAAGATTCACTTGCATCGAGCTGTCGTCCACCATGATTTGACACAATGACTCCATCAACGCCCAATGCGATAGCAGCCTGCATATCTTCATCGGTGGCAATCCCTTTAAGCACCAGGGGCCCTTTCCAAAGATCCCGAATAGCTTTAATTTTCTCAACATCAACTTTACCCGTAAAGGTTCTGTTCATAAACTGTCCCAGCTGCGCTAAATCAAGTCCCTTTTCCATGTAAGGCTTCAATGTTGCAAAAGAAGGAATTCCATGCCTTAATGTTTCTATCCCCCAAGTTGGACAGGCAAAGGTTTGTAAAATATTGGCGATACTCATTTTAGGCGGCATAGACAATCCGCTTTTTATTTCACGATAACGAAGTCCAAAAGCAGGCACATCCACCAGAACTACCAATACCGGACATTCAACAGCCTCCAGACGTTTAATAATATCATCGCGCAACCTGTTTTCCGTAGGATGATAGAGCTGAAACCAGGCTTTCCCATCAGATACCTCGGCAATACGTTCAATACTACTTGTTGATACTGTACTCAAAATATAGGGAATATCATTTTTTGCTGCCGCTTTCGCAAGAATTTCCGGCGCATTCGGCCACATCAATCCCTGAAGTCCGATAGGTGAAACACCAAAAGGTGCACTGTAACGACGACCGAATAATTCTACAGATAGGTCTATTTCTTCGCTCGCAAGCAGATATTGCGGCTTCAACAGAATATTATCAAAATCATTCTCATTTCTGGCAAGGTTCAATTCTTCATTTGCACCTCCGGTCAGATAATCAAATGCAAATCGGGGAATCCTTTTCTTCGCTTTAATCTTTAGATCTTCAACAGAAGGATAACGTGTATTATATATAAATTTCTGGCTCATGATTGATATATTATTTATAAACAGTCTATGACTGCGCGCCAAACTTAGAAAAATTGCATTTCAAATGCAAGCTAATTGTAGCTAATATAAAAAAATCTGTCATACATTTCTGCGATACCCCAATTCAGCACCACCACTTACAGGTAGATTTACCCCTGTGATAAAGCGTGCTTGGTTTGACAGCAGAAACACACAGGCATCAGCAATGACATCGCCCTCAGGACAGTATCCCAGCAAATGAATATCCTTCAAAAAGTCAAAAACCTGTGTTGGATGCGCTTGCTCCAGTGTCCATTTGTTGAGCATGGGTGTCATAACAGCTGCAGGCATAACCGAATTGACACGAATACCGACAGACGCATAGTCTATGGCCATAGATTTTGTCAAGGCGTTGATAGCACCCTTTGTGGCGGCATATGCCGCGTGGTTCTCCTGGCCAATATCCCCCACTAAACTGCTCGTATTTAGAATACAACCAGCAGATTCCTTTAAACGAGGGTAGCCATACCGTGTAGTCAGAAGAACACTTTTCATGTTGGTTTCCAGCAACCTTGTCCATTCATCATCCGTAGTTTCATGCAAAGGCTTTGCTGGGCTTGCCAGACCAGCATTGTTATGGATTGCATCCAGCCGCCCAAAAACAGCAACAGTCTTTTGGATGGCCAGGTCAACTTCGCGGGCTTGCGTAACATCCGCACAGATACCGATATGTGGCGCACCGATCAGTTCAGCTGTAGCATCTACCGATCCTTGATCGAGACCAATAAAAGCAACCTTTGCCCCTGCTCTGACATAGGCTTTTACACATTCCAAACCGATTCCAGCAGTTCCTCCTGTAATCAATATTATTTTATCTTCTAAGGTTTTCACGTTTTTATTATTCTTGTATTTAGCATCAAGTTCCAAAGAATCGGAACAAATTAAAAATTAGTTGAAAATTACATATAAAATCACGACAATAGCGAACAGCAATGCAGACAAAATACGGTAATTCCCGATACCCGACCAGGCTTTTCCCCGAAGTGGATCCACGGGGTTCTTCCAGTACAAATCCCGACTTTGTGCAGTATGCTGCACGGGATACTTATACGATAACAAAACCTGAAGTAACATACAGATCAAAAACAGATAGAAAGCCATCATCATAAATGGTGTCTGCCCTACCCACGAGTCAGGTAGCAGCTTATTCAGCAAAAATACGGCAACCCCCAAAACAGAACCTATCCACAGGGTAAGTTTTGCAGCTGTTGCTGATGCTCCTTTCCAAAAAACACCTAAAAGAAACACGCAGGTTATTGGTGGTGCAATATGAGCAATCACATCATTTATGCCATAAAAAATACTCTCATAGCGATCCAATAGTGGTAAAAGAGCCAGGGAAAATCCCATGGCAATAACTGCGGCAATTTTCCCGATACGAATAAGCTGTCCATCGGAAGCAGCAGGACGTCGCTGTTTAAAGATATCGTAACTCACCATGGTCGATATCGAATTTAGTGCACCCGATATCTGACTCATTAAACCCGATAAGAGCGCCGCTACCAACACACCAATCAATCCCGAAGGCAAAAGTTGCGTAATCATGAGTGTATAGATACCTTTTGAATTGACCTGCCCTTGATGGTCTACGCCAAGACTGCTTAAATCCAATTGACCTGTTTTAAACAGCGTATACGCAAATAGCCCCGGAAGCACAAAAATAAATACAGGCAAAATTTTCAGAAAACCACAAAAAAGGGCACCCACACGTCCATGGTTTTCGTCCTTGGCTCCTAAAAGGCGCTGAACAATGGTCTGATCGGCACACCAGTACCAGATGCCTAAAATCGGATAGCCAAACAATACGGCATACCAAGGCATTCCACTTCCATCGTTGCTACCACGGAGCATAGAAAGACGATCAAGGGCATTATCCTGCGCCAGAACAGCTTTCATCGGCATCCAACCGCCCATCTTGTCAAAAGCTGCAAAACTGATAATAAAAGCTCCTGCAAGCAACACAATTGTCTGGATAGATTCCGTCACCACAACAGCGCGCAGCCCACCCAATATCGTATATATTCCAGTTATCACACAGATTACCGTAATACTCAAATACATATTAAATCCAAAAAGTGTTCGTAGCACAATCCCTCCGGCCAACATCGAAAAAGCGATATGAATAACAATGGCCGATAGTATGGATATAAACGTGAGCCAATCTCTGCTGGAACGATCATAACGCCGTTCCAGAAAGTCAGGCAAAGTTGTAACACCCGATTTGAGGTAAAATGGCACAAAAAAAAGCGCCAGTAAGATTAAAGTAAAGGCAGCCATCCATTCAAAGTTGCCGTTAAGCAAGCCTGTATCAAATCCGCTCTGTGCCAAACTAACCAGATGTACCGTTGAAATATTAGTTGCAAAAAGCGCCAACCCAATGGCTGGCCACCGAAGTGTCTTTCCAGCCAAAAAATATCCTTCAGCGCTTATTTCCTTCACTTTCTTAAATCGCCCTGATCCAGCCAATATGCCGACAACCAAAATCAACACAATATAAAAGATGGCGATACCTAAATCTAAATTTCCTAACATAACGTCAACTTATAACAAATCACAACTGCTTCCCACATCCATTGGGGTACGGTACACGCCATTCGCTATAGACACAGGATGTACAAAATGAGACTTTAGGTGTGGAATATGCTCCAAAAACAAAGCCTCATGCCCAAGGCTTATATGGTTAAACAAAACAAGATGCTGATGAAGCTGCCCCATATCACCGACATGCGGTACAACAGGAATATTGTATTTTCGACAAAGTAGACTCACTGAAATAAACTCGCTCACGCCGCCGACCCGAACAGCATCCACCTGTACAAATCCCGCCGCACCCATTTGAAGGTAATTTTTAAACAAGATACGGTTCGGCACATGCTCACCCATGGCAACTTTTATCGGCGCAATGTGCTCGGCTAAGCGTTTATGTCCAACAATGTCGTCAGGATGTGTCGGCTCCTCTACCCAAAAAGGATTCATCTCCTTAAGCTCTTGACAGATGGATAGCGCCTGAGGTAGCGTCCATTGCTGATTCGCATCGAGCATTACTTTAGCTTCATCACCCGCAACCTCCCGTACAATATGCGCACGACGAATATCCCGTAATGTATCTTCACTACCTACTTTGAGTTTCATTGCGGAGAAACCGTTATCTAAAGCACGTTTACAATTCTCCCGTACTTTTTCATCAGAATAGTTAAACCAGCCTACTGATGTATCGTAGCCCGCATAGCCCTTTTCAATAATGTCCATTCTTTTATGACCAGTTGAGATAGTCGACTCCAACAGGCTGATGGCTTCACCCTTTGTAAACTCATCTTCCAAATAGGAAAGATCCAACGTATTGACAATCTCTTCAGCACTGAGGTCGGTTAACAGCTTCCAAAGTGGAACTCCTCTCGTTTTAGCCCAGAGGTCAAAACAGGCATTTGTTACCGAACCTAGGGCCAGATGAACGATACCTTTATGGGGACCCAACCAACGAAATTGCTGTTCGTTGCTCAACTTATTAAACAATTGACCAAAATTTGCCATAAGATCTTCAATTGGAATCCCTTTCAATCGTTCGGCATAGAAAGCTGCAGCACGACAGACCAGCTCATTTCCTGCTCCCAGTGTAAAAGCCAGACCTGTGCCTACGCGCCCCTTATCATCTGCCAATCGAGTCACAGCATAAGAATAGATCGGATCCTTGTGAATCGCATCACTGCCCGCACCTGTAGCCAAAGGAAATCTCCGATCCTGAATATCAAACGTCTTTATCATAAAATCTTAACGTACTTGTTTTTAGTGTTTAGGTTAATCTATTTTGAATTACAACTTTAACTTATCCTTTAATTTGCGCAAAATGTCAACATCCGAATCCTTTATGCGTCCCATCCGATTGGGACCAACGTTTAAGATCAGGATATTGTCTTGTGCGGTTGCGGTCTGATAAATCCCCGCAAGCTCTTCCAAAGACTTATACTTCTTGTCTGTAGTATTATAAAACCAGCGTTCTCCAAGTACCACTGTTGTCTCAAAAGGCATGTAGTAAGTATTCCCGTTGGCCATAAAAAGCTTAGGATCAGGATTGATCGGAAGATAGGGATCGCCTAGCCTAAAGTCACTTGGAAAGTAACGTATAGGATAATAATTCTGCTGATCTTTCGGCAAAACAATGTGTTTGTCTGTGTTCTCAGGTGATCCTATACTCCAGTTTATACCAATTTGACATCCGGGCATCTTTTTCTTGATCAAATTGTAAATCGCCTGCGTGGGCCATCGATAGCTCTCTTTTTCCCAGCCACCGTCCAGCCAAAGCTCAACGATATCTGTATACTTTTTGGTCATATCAACCAACTCACTAAGCTGGTTCAACATATATTGATTATATGCTGCATCTGCAGACATGTCTTTTACATTGGGGTTCTGCTTTCGGTCCCATAAAGAATAATACAAACCAAGGCGCATCCCCTGTTTGGCGCATTCTTTAGCCAGCTCCTGCACAACATTTGTCGCGTTTGAAGAACTCGCCACATCGTAGTCCGTATACTTACTATCCCATAAACAAAAACCTTCATGATGTTTCGTAACCAAAATCATGTACTTCATCCCAGCTTCCTTTGCCGTTGAAACCCACTGTTTAACCTCAATAGCCGATGGCGCATACGAGCTAGCAGGTTTAGATCCGTCTGTCCACTCCTGGTCATGAAATGTATTCATGCCAAAATGAACGAACATACCATATTTTCGGTCAATTTGCTCCCGCTGATAAGCATTGGGGTGTATCGATGGAACAGGTACAATAGTCTTTGTCTGCGCACAGAGATTTGTTCCCAATACAGCAAGTGTCAAACTAAATAATAATTTCTTTCTCATGGTTATATAATGTTGGTTATTACAGCATTCATTCTTTTTCTTTCTTTATTCCGTATGGAATACTTCCGCCATACCAGACCATATCTCCCCTTTCTCCTGTGCATCGGACAGGGGTTGCTGACAAGGATCTGTTTCTTTCCACCAACGCTGTGTCTCTGGATCGGACGCCATCTTCTGCATATCAAGCTTGAAATTTTGTCCTACATATTCGAAATAGCTAAAAAGAAAAAATTTACCGTCTATTTCCTTCAAAAAAATAGAATAATTGCGGATATGACATGCCTTGATCTTTCGAAGTACCGTGGGCCAAACCTTAGCATGAAGCTTCTTATAATAAGCTACTTTCTCTGCTTTTAATCCTGTTATAGATGCATAGCGAGCCATAGGGCGGCTTCTTTCTGTAGACCGAAAGGCTGTCGCACAGAGTACGACAAAGACGATCATCATGCTATAAGGATATAATTTAGGATTCATAAGCTCTACGCGTTATTTTATACGAAATTACGCGCTTAACAGTTCTGTGACTACTGCTAGATTGCTTAATTCTCCCACTATATTAACATTTTTACCTCTGCTTACCTCTTTTTAGGGCAAAATAAGCTATATTACTTGCTCTTAATTAAAATAACCAAACGCATGAAACCTGTTTTTGCAAAAATTCTGGAAGGTGCAGCTATTACGGCTTTTGCGACCAAAGATGTGCAGCGACCATTCTTCTCCACCGAATTTCACTTTCATAGCGCCTGTCAGATGACCTATATTGTGGAAAGTGAGGGAAAACGGATCATTGGAGATAATGTGAGTAACTTTGTTTCTGATGAACTCACTTTTGTAGGGCCCGATCTGCCACATGTTTGGCACAATAACTATATAAATTGCCCGGGCTCTGCTATTGCGGAGACAAAGACATCCCGCTCTTTGGCCTTGTATATAGAACCTAAATTAATGATTAAAGTTTTAGGGCATTTCTTTCAGACACATAAAATCGAAGCATTCTTTTCGGCCTCAAAACGTGGTCTCCTATTCCGTGGCGCAACAAAGGAACAACTGAAGGTAAAGCTAAAAAAGATCGTACAGCTGGATTATGGCTTTGAGAAAACCATTTTGTTATTGGAGATTATCGAATTGATGTTATCCACAGATGAATTTGATTACCTCTCCAGCGCGGGATACACCCACAACTATAGTCCTATTGACAATAGTAAAATTGACAGCATCTTTAAATTCGTATTTAACAACTATACTAGAGAAATTCAATTGGATCAAGTTGCGCAGCTATCTAATATGTCGAAACATTCCTTTTGCCGTTACTTCAAATCCCGTACGCAGAAAACCTTCGTCCAGTTTGTCAATGAGGTGCGCATTAGTGAATCCTGTAGATTGATCGTTGAAAATAAACATCAAATCACGCACATTGCTTATGCCTGTGGTTTCAATAGCCTTTCAAACTTTAATAAAATTTTCAAGTCAATTAAAGGAGTCACACCTAGTCAGTACAAAGCTCAAATACGGCAGTAGCAACAAAGCAGGTAGGCTATTCTTAGCTATGGAGCAGAAAAACCTTTGAAGAACGGATCTTTTAAGATAAAGCTAATAAATGCAAACAAATTCAGTTTCAGTGGGGTCTCTATAGAAACTTAAAGTTTAGCAATGAAAAAGAGAAAAAACTTATTTGAACGGTTCTCAAACTGGGCGACACACGCAACTGGTAGTTCAGCGGCATTTATTATTGCAACATCTACAGTTATCGGGCAGTGAGTGGTCCCATATTTAACTACGCTGAAACCTGGCAACTGGTCATCAATACAGGTACGACCATTGTTACTTTTCTAATGGTATTTCTTATTCAAAAATCGCAGAATAAGGATTCAAAGGCAATCCACCTCAAGCTCAATGAATTGATTGCCTCTCACGAGGGCACTAGCAATAGAATGGTTAATTTGGAAGATCTCAGTGAAGAAGAACTTGATCAGCTTGCAAAATTTTATGCCCACGTCGCTAAATTGGCGCTTCAGGAAGGTGACCTTACCTGCACACATTCAATTGATGCCGCAAAGGAAAATCACGCTTTTAAAATGAAGGCTCGAAAAGAAAGACACGCCGCCACAGACGGTAACAGAACAGACAAGACGGATTAGCATTTCAAATTATTAATGATAAAAAAATAAATCCCCGTAATGGGGATTATTATAAATTGTAAAGCCGTGCTTCCCATATTAGAGTATTTCATAGCTCATTTTTTGGAAAAGTCCCAGCAAAATTGGATTGAGCCTTTTATACTTTCTTTACATAGGTGCTTTTAGCAACACACTTACTGATCATTTTCTTCGGTTTTCACAATCGTGTTATAGACAGCTACCTATTTAGCTTTCGAATTAAGATTTGTATCGGCCAGCGCACTTAGATCTTCGTCACATTTCTTTTCCTCATCCAGTGTTTCAAGTAGCAATTTCAAAGCATCCTTATGTTCCAGCACTTTTGCAAAAGCCGCCAGTGTGCCATAAGTAGCAATTTCATAATGTTCCACCTTTTGAGCCGCAGCAATAATAGCGGCATCCCGAACAGACCCGACTTCTGTTTCTTTCATAAGGCTTTCTGCTTCTTCAACCAAGCCCGCCATCGCTTCGCATTTTTCAGCTTTTGCTTTCACTCCTATAAACTCAAAACATTGTTCGAGGCGCCCCACATGCGTTTCTGTTTCCGCCAAATGTTTAGAAATAGCAGATTTCAATTGTTTTGAACTTGCATTTTTTTCCATCTTAGGAAGTGCCTTTGTCAGCGCTTTCTCAGCCCAGTAAATATCTTTTAGACCATCTTCAAATAATTCCGCTAAATCTTTTGCTGCACCTGCCTCGGCACGTAGCTTTCTTCCTTCCGAAGCAGATGCTGAAGTTGATGTGCTACCTGATTTTGTGCTTGTTTTGCTTTTGTCTGCTGATGTTGTTGCCATAATAATAAGTTTTATGCTCCGAAGAGCTGTTCGTCAAATAAACAGATCTCAAACTTTTTTCGTTCAGCAAATCACGCTGATACTTCCAAATCAAGCATTTACCACATATCTCCAGTAAAAACACGTTTTTCCGACACAAGGCCCCAAAAGAAGAACCACGCTACAATTAACGTACAAATCATGCTAAATTGCTTACTAACACAGTTAACGATCAAGCAACAGCGGTGGTTCACCAACAAATGATTATAAATTAAATGTAGTATGAATAAAAATTGCACAACTCAGGATGCCCATCGAGGTATGGCCATTCTCGGTTCAACGATCGTATCACAATCAGGTCCCGAAAATCTTCCGAACGATATTCCGGACGAGCATGAAGAAGATCTACCGGAAAACACACCGTATCAACAACCGGAAATTGATCAGGAAGATTCTAAAACGGATGAAGAAATAGACCTAGGCATTGCCGAGGAAGAACCGGAGATACCCAGCCAAAAAACAACTGTTTCATAGCTGCCTGTTTTTAGTTTAGCTGAGTAATTTATTTTTGATGTTCCGAAATTGACATAAAAGCTTTAATCATGGTATAATACGAATTTGTACGATGCATTTACGTAAACAACACCGTTTTCGATTTAAATACGTAAAATATAACAGTTCCAAACCCTAGCTTCTCGACCACTGTTCACTATTTAAAACACACACATAAAGGAGTCTATGTTTATATCATCGGTATCGTCTTATCCATTTTAGCATCTTCTACTATCATTAGTTATGGACAAACAAGGAAATGACAACCGAAATAGCATACATCGTTAACAATTAAACAATAGCATTATGAAAACCTTTTTAAAAACTTTGGGAACGCTGCTAGTGATTTTTGCTTGCATTTTAACTGTTCAGGCGCAAGACAGCAAACCCGCTCAGCCACAGCCTGGAGACTTGGACTTTGCCAGCAAAGCCACGGCCAGCAACAATTTCGAACTGCAGACAGCAAGCATTGCTCTCTCAAAATCACAAAACCCTAATATAAAACAATATGCACAGATGATTACAGACGACCATACTGCTGCAGGAAATGAACTGTCGACCATTGTAAAGAATAAAAATTGGCAGCTGAGTACGAGTGACGATCAAAATTATAAATCCATGATCGACCAACTCAATCATGCGGACACAGCAAGTTTTGACCGCATCTATACCGATCTGATGGTTAAGAGCCATCAGGATGCCATTTCACTTTTCAAAGATGCGAGCACAGGCACAGCAATTACAGATGCTGACCTTAAGAAATTCGCTACTGATAAAATTCCCGCATTTGAAAAACATCTTGATCAAATTAAAAATATGCAGCCTTAAGATCCTTCGATAAGTGATATGCACATTACACCAAATGCGCCATCGCCAGCTGTTAAGAACAAAGTGCTCAAACCGACATTAAAATAATAAGCATATTTATTTCATTTATTCACTCCGAAGGACAAAGCCATAAAGGCGATGTCCTTCGTTAATTCTTATCATACCATGGAACAGACATTCGACTACATACATGAACTTCTTAATAGACAAATGGCGCTACGTGCTAAAATAGAAGACAGCCCTATTGCGGGCGAAATTAAAATGAGCTATGGGCAGGATTTTTATCAGGAAGAAGTGAGGGCTATGGGGCTTGCAATGATTCGCGATGGCTGGGACATGGAGGGCGAACAACTGATCCTCGATTTCACACATGAACACTATCCGACGCGAGCGAAGGATGAACTTATGTGGATCAACAAAATGATGCGTTACCTAGAGGTTATTACCGATACCTTTATTGACAATCTACATGCCGAGGGCTACCGCTGGTTACAAGGGAATGTCGATATGCCCAATGAACACGCGATATTCTATCCCGTTCACGACATAGATGCATTTGGAAAATTGTCCCAAGAACTAGGGTTGAATACTCTTATAGATCTGAAAATACCAAACCCATTGGAGCAGTTACCAGGTTGGATCTATTATCGCTCTGTAAGTAAATAATTTTGCACCATCGTTCGCAAAGATACAACTGGGTCAATCCGTATTTTTACCGCGATCCAGATTGTCCAATGGCACCCCTTCTTTTGCGCTCCCGTCATTTTTTGTCGTATCTTTTCCGCGGCTTCGGTGAATATTGTCTAACGGTAGACCATTTTGGTTGACTGCGGTGTCTATCAAAGTTTCCTCGCTATTATTAGCCCTATTATCGCAAGACATTGCTATTGCCGCAAATGCGATGACCAAATAAAAATATTTTATCATAATCTTATCTTTTATTTATGTTTTTTACCCCTTCCCAGGTTAGCTATGTGAAGTGTCAATAGGCTTTGATTCAAGTGATCCCTTTCGACGTCACAATATGTTTTTACACAGGAAGAGTTATCTGTTAAATATTTATTTTCTTTCCTTGAGTGTAAAGCTTATTCGGCCATTCGGCTCCATCAAAGCCATATCTACTTCATCAAGGTGCTTACTGTTTGTTTCTAGCCGCAAGCTCGTCAGTAGATCTGTGCGACTTACACCCAGTCGATCCATCTGATCCCATTGGATTTTACCGTTCTTGTATAAAACAGCCGGCTTACCTTTTACCATATTACCCAAATAGGGAAGCCGGGCCGATACCTGGGCCAGGATTTTATTGAAAATAATCATGACAAAGCCAGCGAACACCGTTGACAGGAACGGCG
Organism: Sphingobacterium sp. HSC-15S19; assembly: GCF_050433745.1. Classification (NCBI taxonomy): domain Bacteria; kingdom Pseudomonadati; phylum Bacteroidota; class Sphingobacteriia; order Sphingobacteriales; family Sphingobacteriaceae; genus Sphingobacterium; species Sphingobacterium sp. HSC-15S19. The sequence goes on along the minus strand of NZ_JBNPWQ010000032.1, from coordinate 27,234 downwards.
AGGCGCCAACTATCCCTCTAGCCAACACTGCACCTAGCATAATAATGATTACGAAATCCACACCCGACTTTCGGCCGAGAATTCGAATTCCTCCTAGTCGAACCAGAAAAAGCGCTATAATAAACATAATAAACGCGCGCGATCCCATCTGTAACATCGTGAGATCCTCACCAGAGCCAAAAAAACTGTCCATATCTATGCTGTTTAGATCGTTGTGATATGTCCATCCATACTTCATCAGGCAATGAGCCCTCTATTTTATTTCAGACCATTTTATTTCAGAACATCGATAAGAGCCCTCCGAGTTCCAAAAATTTTTAAATAGAGTACTTTTACTATTAATCTGGTGGATAATACGTTTTCATTGACTATCAACAAACTACTGCATTTATTTGACTGTCTTTAAGAAAAAGTAGACAATATGATTCATTTAGATAATCCACCTGAGGATTGCTTGGCTTTCTTTCAAGATACATTGAGACTGCTACAAGAGAACGGATGTCAATTTATGGTAGGTGGCGGTTTGGCTATGTTTCACTACACAGGGATCATACGGCCTACGAAAGACATGGATATTTTTTGCAAAAGCAGCGAATACCCAAAAATTCTCAAGCATTTTGCCGCCAGTGGTTATAAAACGGAATTGACGGATGTAAGATGGCTGGCCAAGATTTATAAGCCCCCCTATTTTATTGACATTATTTTTGATAGTGTCAATCACAATTGTACTGTGGAACAAGATTGGTTTGACAGGGGGCCTGAGGGAGTGTTGTTTGATAAAACCGTACGTTATATACCCGCAGAAGAACTCGTTTGGTGTAAACTGTATGTGCAAAACCGAGAGCGGCACGATAGCGCCGATATAAACCATATTTGGCTAAAATATGGGAAGAAACTGGACTGGGATCGTTTATTATCCCGGATGGATCAACATTGGCACCTCTTGTTGGCCCAAATGCTCATCTTTCAGTTTACCTATCCGCATGACTATCGCGATATTCTACCAAAGGAATTATTTGATCAGCTTATTAAGCGCGCAGCAGACCAGTATGAACTGCCTCCTTGCTTAGAGAAAGTTTGCCTTGGACCGCTCATCGACCAGACACAATATGAGATCGATATTAAAGAATGGGATTATAAATCATATACCATAAAAACTGTTTGAGATGAATAAAAAGACAACAATAGCCGCTTTGGGCGATATACATATGAATGCAAACCAGCATGGAAAATGGAAAACAAAATTTGAAGAAATTTCAGAAAAAGCAAAAGTCCTGCTATTATGTGGTGATTTAACCGACACGGGGGATGAAGAAGAAGCTGAATTACTCGTTGCCGAACTTCAATCCATCAAAGTTCCGGTCCTCGCCGTATTAGGAAATCACGATTATGAAAAAGGCCGGCAGAAACAGATTCGACAAATTTTGACCGACAGTAAAATTACGGTTTTGGACGGCGAAGCAATCGTAATCGAAAATATTGGTTTTGCCGGCGTAAAAGGATTTGGTGGTGGGTTTGACCGTTATATGTTGTCGATGTTCGGCGAAGATGCCATGAAAAGTTTTGTGCAGGAAGCTGTAAACGAATCATTGCTACTGGACCGTGCCTTGGCAAGGTTAGAGCAAGAGCATGCAGCTATAAAAAAAGTCGCTTTACTCCATTATGCACCTATAGCGGAAACAGTATTGGGTGAACCCGAACAGATTTATCCATTCTTAGGCTCAACACATTTAATGGAGCCGCTCCAGCGGCGTAAAGTTACTGCTGCCTTTCATGGGCATGCGCATGCGGGGAAATTCAAAGCCCTATCCCCCGCCGGAATACCGATTTATAATGTGGCAGTACCTGTACTGAAAGCTCATCATGGCGACGATACATGCTTTGCACTTATCGATATCTAAATTCAAAATCAACTTTAACTTCTCATTATGGTAATTGTCAAAACCCAGCTCGAAAGTAATTTATATCAAACCTTCGTAGGTTTAGATCCGTTCTCTTTAAGAACAAAAAACATATAATACAAACAAACTTTAGCTATGGAAAATTTAAAAAATAAGCGGATTGCCATATTGGTAGCAGATGGATTTGAAGAAATCGAATTGACCAGTCCCAAAGAAGCGCTGGAAAATGCAGGCGCCAAAACAGACATTATATCACCGGCTAAAGGAAAAGTTCGCGCAAAAAATGGTGATGAGTGGTCAAATGATTATCCTGTCGATGTTGCTCTTCAGGAGGCAGAAGAGGATAAGTACGATGGATTGCTGCTGCCCGGCGGAGTCATAAGCCCCGATAAATTGAGAACCAATAAAACGGCTATTGCTTTGATTAATGCTTTTTGGGAACGTGATAAACCGATCGCGGCAATTTGTCACGGCCCACAATTACTTATTAATGCGGATTTGGTACGTGATAGAAAAATAACGTCTGTCGAGGCCATTCAAATGGACCTGATTAATGCAGGCGCATTATGGGAAGACAGTAAAGTCGTCGTTGACGATAAACTTATTACGAGCCGCACGCCCGACGATTTACCCGCTTTTAATAAAGCCATTATCAAAGCATTTGCTATGGAAAAAAAGAACAAAGCGTAATAGTACCGTCTAATAACGTATTAAAACGACCAACCTTTTGTGTCTGTAACATGTTCAGCATATAAGTAACAAATAAAACAGAACATTATGAATACGACAAAAAGTTCAAGCCATACGACTGTTAAAGGACAATCGCAGGGCAACAGCAGCAACAAAGAAAAAAAATCAGCTCCAGCAACTGCTAAAAGCGCTTCTGCGTCTAAGAGTTCACAAAAGGGAAGTTCAGAAAAAACCAAAGCTGAGCTCTTGGAAATGGCAAAGAAAATGGATATCACGGGTCGTCATGATATGACAAAAGATGAACTTATTAAAGCCATTGACAAACAGGGCAAAAAATAGAAACGTTTTTAACGTATAGGTTCGGCCACTATAAAAAAGACCCGCAGCAAATGCGGGTCTTTTTTATTTCTTCCTTTCCTTGGGCCTATCAGCAGGGTCATTGGGCATGTCATTGAGCTGATCCACCTGCGGGTCTACACCAGCCTCGGCATCTCCTTGATCCTTATCGTTTACATCCCGAAGTGACTCCCCGTTCACTCCTAGCTTGACCTTTTTCTTTTTTTCCATTTCGGTCCCGACAACGCGGTTTTCATTTTTTGTAGCCATATTCATCTATTTTTTGTTGTTTAATCAATGTATAAGCATATGGTGAAAACCAAATCGGACAAGGCCAGCGGTGTTTTTTGTATTGGTTTTCTCGATCATAGGAACAGTACTCAATTGCAAAAAGTTTTTACAATGTAATTTACCTAAAAACTAAGAATATAAGATATGTTTTCTTTTTATATCATAATAGCTAATTTAAAAATCCGAAACTATTTTGATTTGACCTTTGTTCTTCCGCTGAGTGTATGCAGCGGCATGCCATCATTAAACAATAAATAATATGAAAAACCCAACAAAATTAATTTCCTTCGGTCTAATATGCTTAGCAGCCTATGGATGTAATGGCGTTAAAACTGATGATCAAAAATCAAAGGAACTGATGCGGGACTCCGTTCCCAACGATACCACGACGATACAATATCGCGATACCACATCTGCAGAATCCCGTGGAGAAATCCCGCCAACACCACAGCCCGATACATCGACAAAAAAGTAAAACAAATATAAACTGGCTATTGTTCTTGCGTGGTAATAGCATAATTATGAAATCCTCCCGTCGTGAGATGGCTGGAGATTAGATTTATTGTAGAGAGCTAGACAATGTTAACATTGCCTAGCTTTTTTTTGAATTTATTCGAAAGTCAGATTGATTTTCGAAAACCCCAATCCCTGTAAGAGCGGTTTAAACACGGTTGTTGCGTTGGCCTTGGTTTGCTGCAGAATATCTGACTTCTTAACATCATCAGCAACAGCTTTTTCCGCCGCTTTGTAAGCTTCATCCACAAGCTCTGCTTCGCGCAAGAACGCCATTTTGGTATCATAGACTTTGGATGCTTCATGATCGATCTTAATGTAGCAGATTTCTGGAGCCGGCAATTTGATGGAAACCGAATCCCCTACAACCTTGATATCTTCCGGATTAAGTTTTGTAAGGTTCACACAGCCTACAGCATCTGCTTTGACGATTAACAATACGCTTGCATCCGGCAAAAACGTATTCACGTTTTTATGCTCCACAACATCGCTATAGCGGTATTTGACTAATTCCAGTTTTCCCATTGCTTCAATGCGATCCACCAACAACTGATGTTTGCTTTCCACTGCCGGTCCGCTGTTATATTTTTTATACACGAACCAAGCGCCCACTGCCAAAATGGCTACGATAATTAAAAATTTTAAAAATTTTCCCATAAACTATAGTATACAAATTAAAGACCAAGCTGCTTTTTTAGGCATTTAACCTGAAAATATTACCTAGATATTATTCTCCAAGGTCGCTAAACGGGCATGCTTGAAAATTATACCTTTTGATAGACAATTGTTTAGTCAAAAAGTTTAAAAAACATTTGGAACATATAAGCTATAATACTACTTTTGTGACATCAAAATCACGGTAGGTATAGCTCAGTTGGTTAGAGCACTAGATTGTGGTTCTAGGGGTCGTCGGTTCGAGCCCGATTACTTACCCAAAAGGCAGATCAAATGATCTGCCTTTTTTGTTTTCTTGTAAGTCCTTGTTAAGATCTATGGATCATACCGAAAGTTTGGGGGGAAGGGAAGTTTTTAAGCATACAATTTCATTACTCTATATAGGAAAAATGTGGTGTCCCTTACGCCGCGAAAGAGACTCCTGAACGCTTTGAGCTTTGCATTGAAAGATTCTGCTGAAGCATTGGTGCTTCTATTGTCGAAGTAGTGTAGAATATATTGATGATGCGCTGCAATGGATCTTGCTACGCTCTCAAATGAAGCGATGCCCGCATTTTCAACCTGATTGTGCCAGTCCTAGTTTGGTCAATGCTATCTTTTTGTCCTGGCATTTATTGAATATGTCACCTACGGCAATTCCAAGGTCATAAACGAGCTTTAGCTTGGGAAACCACATGAACAACAATTCAGCTCGGTATTTCTGGTTTTCGGACCATCGGTTTGGATGCTTGAACAAGAAGCTACAAATCAAATTAAATATTGCAGTGCTCAAGGAATAAATGAACATATATTATAGCGTAAAGAAACTTACCCACTCCGGTGGAACTTGACGGATTCTTGGAAACCGGAGCGAGGTAAGTATATTTTTAGTAGATGTAATTTGTGTTACATTACAAATGTAATCTATTGAAGCTTACGAAATGTTACCATAATCATTCCTTCAGTATACAAATTCAACTATTTTATAATTTTTTAGGAAAGAAATACGTTTTAAGCGTCTTTTTCAGATAACAACATAATACACATGAATGAAAAGATGCTATCTCCACAGACTATTAACGCCACATAAACCCACCAATACGGAAGAAACGGAGAAACTTGTTGATCATGGTCAAAGCAGGTTTCTTAATCTTCCATTTTAATCCATCGAATCCTGTGGGAGCCGCATTGAAATCTTTCACTGTCGCTGCCCCTGTCTTCATATGTATCGGTGCTTCATCCCTTCGATGCTTCTCCACGACCAAGATGCTGTCATAGTAATGCAGGGAACTTACCGAACGCGTAAATCCATTGACCTTCAATCCACGTTGCTCGGAATGGTAAGCATTGATGTAATCAATAAAATTTTTACTGTATTCAATAAAAGTACCGTTCCTTTTATGGCCACCACCATAAAATACCTGATAAGATGTATGTAAATCTTCACAAAGGTATACGCCATTATCTTTCACATGATCAAAAAGCTCCTCAAATGTCACAATCTGTTGTATCATCGTATGACCACCATCATCGATCAATATATCGATCGGCGGAATGGATTGCTTTACCTGCCGCAGGAACTTCCGGTCCGACTGTGAACCAATAAATATCTCTACATTCTCTTCTTCGAGTTCCTTACAGTGCGGATTGATGTCGATACCGTAAATTTTCGCACGATCACCAAAATAGTTCTTCCACATCTGAAGACTTCCGCCCTGAAAAACCCCAACTTCCAACACCACGATCTCTTTGCCTTTGAAACGACTAAAATGTCTGTCGTATACATCGAAATAATGCATCCATTTATTGATTAGCTTCGCATCATTATTTCGGAAATAAGTTTCTAACTCGTTCATGTCCTTCGGTCTATCTTAAGGGGTTCTGGTTTTTTACGCTTTGAATTTATTGAAATATAACGAAAAAAACAACGATATATTTTTGTTTCAGCAGAATTTTAAAATTTAAATTTTACAACATTTAAATTATTTTCCTACATTTACATAACTGATTATATAATTACTTATAATACGATGGAACTATTTGAAAAAACAGGAAAAATAGCATTAGGCAGCAGATTGCGCTATATGGCTTCCAACATCACAGAAGAGGCCGCCCGATTACATGAGCTTTATCAGATTGATTTTGCGCCCAAGTGGTTTCCCGTTTTCTTTATCTTGTCTGAGGGTGATTCAAAAACAATTACCGATATAGCAACAGAGATTGGCCACTCCCAGCCATCAGTCACTAAAATCGTTAAAGAAATGATCAATGCGGGTCTTGTAGAGAATAACCTTCGCTCTGTGGATAAACGGCGAAATATGGTTGGATTGACCGATAAAGGAAAAATGCTTTGGGAAAGAATGAAAATTCAATGCATCGATATCGATCGGGCCATAGATGGGGTTATCCAGGAAGCCACGCACAATCTATGGGAAGCTTTAGCTGAATGGGAATTTCTACTTGAACAAAAATCCTTGCTGAAACGCGTCCAGGAACAAAAGAAAATGCGTGAAAGTAAGGATGTCAACATTGTTCCATATGATCCAACATACCGCCTGGCATTTAAGTCTTTAAATGAGGAATGGATTTCCACCTATTTTGAAATGGAAGAAACTGACCATAAAGCACTTGACAATCCCGAGGAATATATTTTGGTAAAAGGGGGTAAAATTATGGTTGCTCTTTATAACGATGAACCTGTAGGTGTATGCTCACTTATTAAAATGAATCATCCCGATTTTGACTATGAATTGGCAAAAATGGCGGTATCCCCAACAGTGCAGGGCAAAAGTATAGGCTATCTTTTGGGAAGAGCAATTATTGAAGAAGCAAAAACCTTAGGGGCATCAAAACTGTTTCTCGAGAGCAACACCATTTTGAAACCTGCAATCAATCTCTATTACAAGTTGGGGTTCCAAAAGATTAGCGGCTATCCAAGTCCTTATCAACGATGTAATATCCAGATGGAACTGGATTTAAAAAAATAACCTTGAGCAGTAGAAACATAAACTGGAATAAGCTAACTCTGATAAGCGAATGAATGCTTCCCCAAAAAAGGGAAGCATTTTTGTTTAACTAATTTTTCAAATAAAAGGTGATACTTTTCACTAAATTGGTACATGTCTATAAATGATATTGCTATGCAACAATTGATCAATTCAAATCGAACAATAGACCGACAGGTGCTCTTTATGAACTTGTATAAAAGTACATTTCCCATCGTGGCTAAGTATATCAGTCGCATGGGTGGTAATTTGGATGAAGCCAAAGATGTATTTCAGGACGCTTTGCTGGTGTATTATGAAAAGATTCTTTTAACAGCAGCACCACTAAACAACGATATTGGCTATTTGGTTGGAACAGCCAAAAATCTATGGTTAAAACGGTATGGTCAATCCAGTCCAAACCTTCCCCTAGATCAAGTGGATATTGCTTTGATAACCGAAGAGTCTCCTTCTAGCACAAGGCTGTTTCGTTTTTTGGAGACTGCTGGGCGTAAATGTTTAGAACTCTTGAAAAGCTTCTATTATGATCAAATGTCACTGCAGGAAATTGCAGATGAATATGGCTATTCGGGAGCAAGGAGCGCCACTGTACAGAAATTTAAATGCCTGGAGAAAGTTAGAGAATCCGTTAAACAAAAATCCCTGGTTTATGATGACTTCATGGAATGAAATCCAACAGATAGAAGCGTATATCTTTGGAATAGCGAAGCCGGAAGATGCACTGCTTTTTGAAGCGAAATTGGTGTTGGACGAAGAGTTGGCACACAAGGTTATTGCGCAACAAAAAGCTTATGCAGCTATTCGGCAATTCGGGCGCAAACAAGTGAAAATGGAAATTGAAGCCATGACGCAGGCATTATTTACACATCCTGAACATGTCTCTTTTAGAAAAAAAATAATAAAGCTATTTAGCAAATCCTAAATTCCTAACATCATGACGATTGACAAAAATGAGTTCCGCAAATTTGCGGTAGGGCATTGTTATGTCCAAAAAGATCTAGTGGATCATTATATTTCAGGCATCGAGCAGTCACGCATTCCGTTGGCCATGACGCCATATATCACCGAAGAACGCGAATTGCGTGTATCACAAATGGACGTATTTTCCAGATTGATGATTGACCGTATTATTTTTATGGGTGCTCCTGTAGAATCCAACATCGCCAATATTGTACAAGCCCAGCTGCTATTCCTTCAATCTGTTGACCCCAAAAAAGATATACAACTGTATATCAACTCTCCCGGAGGTGAAGTGTATGCCGGATTAGGTATTTATGATACAATGCAATTGATCAGTCCGGATGTTGCAACGATCTGCACAGGTATGGCGCTCTCCTTTGGTGCGATATTACTCTGCGGCGGTGCTTCCGGCAAACGTAGCGCACTGGAACACGCACGGGTGATGCTCCATCAGCCACTTGGCGGTGTTCAAGGACAGGCTTCGGACATCGAAATTACAGCCAATCAAGTGCTGAAAATTAAGAAAGAGCTGTACGATATTATTGCCAAACACAGTGGACAGAGCTATCAACGCGTACATGATGTCAGCGACCGGGATCACTGGATGGTTGCTGCAGAAGCAAAAGAATTTGGAATTATTGACGACGTACTAATCTAGCAAGGATAAGTAAATTTATGGACAGTTTCAATCGGGCTATTGACAGACTATTGTCAATGGCCCTTTTAACTTTGTCATCAATAAATTTATATCAGCATGAAACTAACATCCATTCGACTGATTGCAAATGACATTCAGCAGTCCGTCAGATTCTATGAAGAAATCCTGGGGCTCACCGCACAATGGTTTACACCAGATTTTGCCGAGCTTTCCACCAGTTCGATTACCCTAGCTATAGGAGGTACTCGCACGATGCAAATGTTTAGCGACAGCCCCATTATCTTTGGTAACATGGCCCCTATTATTATTGAATTTTTAGTGGGAAATGTAGATCATGAATATATTCGGATCAAAAATAGTGCTTCAAAAATCATTCAGGAACCGACAACAATGCCTTGGGGTAATCGCTCATTGCTTTTTTGTGATCCCGATGGTAACATGCTTAACTTTTTCACTCCGCTGAGCCCTGAGGCGATCAAAAAATTTGGCGTAGAAGCCACGAACTAATCCGCTCACATGACAAGATACTAAAGTCCAAAAATTAGTATCTTGTCTTCCTTAATCGATATTTAACAGCTATTTCTTCAACTCATGGCCCTAATTAAAGATATATATACACCGGAATTTTATCAGTTTATTGCCGATCAGTTCCACCGCGTTGACAACAGTTTTAACAGAGAACAGTTTATCAAACGCGTTTTTTCAGGCAGTTTTCATGAAATGGAATGGAAACAGCGTACAAAACACAGCACAGTGGCCTTACATGAATTTATGCCGGCATCCTTTCCCGAAGCAGCGGCCTTACTAACACAAGTGGTGGAACATCTCTTAGAAACGAAGCATCGGGGAGGCCTTGAATATGTTATTTTTCCGGACTATATCGAAACTTACGGTATCGGAGATTTTGAAACAGCTGTGCAGTCATTTGAAATCGTCACGAGATTCATAACCTGCGAATTTGCCGTCCGTCCATTTATTATCAACTATGGATCTCGTATGATCGCGGAAATGGAAAGATGGTCCAAAAGCCCACATCCTCAAGTTCGACGCCTTGCAAGTGAAGGATCTAGGCCCCGACTCCCCTGGGCGATGGCAATTCCAGCGTTGAAAAACGACCCTTCCCCTATCCTGCCTATCCTCCAAAACCTCCATAATGACCCATCCGAGAGCGTAAGAAGAAGTGTGGCCAACAATCTCAACGATATTGCCAAAGATCATCCCCATCTCGTTCTGACCATTGCCCAGCAGTGGAATGGAATCAGTAAAAATACAGATGCCATCATCAAACATGGCTGCCGTACCTTACTCAAACAAGGACATCCAGCAATTCTAAGCTTTTATGGACTGGATAGTAGCGATTTTCATATTAGGAATCTCAGTATCCATACACCGGCAGTTAAAATAGGTGAACACCTTATTTTTTCCTTTGAAATTAAGAATGGAAGCAGCGCCCCCCGATCACTACGTTTGGAGTATGGGTTATATTATCAAAAGTCAAATGGTCAGCTATCTCGAAAGGTATTTAAAATTAGTGAACGAATCTATCAGGGAACTGAAATAAACCGTATCGAGCGAAAGCAATCTTTCAAATTGATTACTACCCGGAAATTCTATGCCGGGAAACATAAAATTTCAATTATTGTCAATGGGCAAGAAACAGTCCAACAGGAATTTGAGCTATTGCACATTTAACGGGAAATAAGAAACAAACGAAGGGCTTTCGTGTTCTACTAGAAACAACAGGATATACGCTGGACAGGTTTTTCCCAGCGTATATAAGGTAAGTTCTTATGTTAATATGAGGTCTGTTATGAAGAAAATTCTCTTAATCCTTTTTGTCTTACTTATCCTATTTATCATTGGGCTTTTAATTAGAACGCTGACTTACCCGTTTACGCGTGTCAAAAAATCTGCTGCAGCGCCTGTGCAGCCAGCGGTCAATGATAGCATTGTTGCCCGATTTGCCGGCGGCATCAAAATAGCCACAATCTCTTTTGGCGACTCGACATTATTTAATCATGTTCCTTTTGAAGAACTTAATAGTTACATCAGGCACAATTTCCCACTGATCTATCGCTCCCTGGAAACCTATACGGTCAATGGCCACGCGCTGGTCATTCGACTCAAGGGAAGCGACAATAGCTTGCTTCCGCTACCCTTTCTTTCTCATATGGATGTGGTTCCTCCCGGTTCAGCTGCTATAAAAAATAACGATTCAACGCTATTTCAGCCTAGAGACCAGGCAATACCGCCGGTTAGTGAAATAGCCGAAGAATGGGACTATGCACCTTTTACGGGGGCAGTAGCCAACGGCCGCATTTATGGCCGCGGAAGCTTAGATATGAAAGGCATGCTCTTCTCCTTACTTGAAGCTACGGAACAGTTGGTTCGAGAACAGGTACAGCCCAAGCGGGATATCTACCTCGCTTTTGGTTTTGATGAAGAAGTTGGTGGCGTACGCGGCGCAGCTAAAATAGCAGACTACTTCAAAGAAAAAGGTCTTAAATTCGAAGCCGTTTATGACGAGGGTGGACTCATTCTGGAAAAGGGCTCGGTCAAGGGAATCAGCTCCGATGTAGCATTGATCGGTTGCGCGGAGAAGGGATTTTTATCCCTGAAAATTAAGGTCAAAGGTCTTGGTGGGCACTCTTCGATGCCACCAACGACGAGTGCAATTGGTAAAGCGGCAGTCATTATGCAGCGCTTAGAAAATCACCAGATGAAAGCACAGATCAGCCCTATGATCCAAAACTTCTTTCAACAGGTTGGTGGTAGCATGCCTTTTGTCTCCCGTTTTGCGATCGCTAATCGCTGGCTTATGGAACCTTTACTTCTGGCTCAACTAACGAAAAACCACTCGACTAATGCCCTCGTGCGAACAACTACAGCACTGACGATGATGAAGGGCAGCGATGCCCCCAATGTACTTTCACCTGAAGTTGAATTTGTTGTCAATTTTAGGCTACTGCCTGAAAACACCCTGCGGGAAGTTCGGGATCATGTCGAGCAGGCTACACGCGGGTTTGATGTTGAAATCGAACAGGTCGACAATGCCCGAGAAGCATCCAAAGTTTCACCAACAGACGTTAAAGCCTATACGATGATGGAAGCTTCTATCCGCAGGCTATACCCTGATCTTATTGTTACGCCTTACCTGACTGTTGGCGGAACCGACGCTATCAAATACCAAAATCTCAGTGATCATATTTATCGCTTTATGCCCATTAAAATTAATCACGCTGAACAGCAGAGTATGCATAGTACCAATGAATACATCAGCATTGAAAACTACCTGAAGATGATAGACTATTTTTATTACATTATGCGTCACTACGACGATGAAACCATTTAACCATGGACAATCTTCGCAATTACATTCACGCATTGGTTGACTTTTCGACGGATAGCTGGCACTTGCTGCAGCCAGCATTGACATTGCGTAACTTCAAAAAAAATGATTTACTGCTGGAACAGGGTAAAGTTTGCAATTCGCTCTTTTTTATCGACAAAGGCTATTGTAGAAGTTATTATGTTATTGATGGAACTGTCAAAAACACAGGATTTTTCTTTGAAAACGATATCGCTACCAATATTCAAAGTTTTGGCAGCGGGCAAAAATCCGAATTTAACATCGTTGCCTGTGAGGACTTAAGGACCATTATTTTTGATAAGTCGACACTATTTGAACTTGCTGCACAGGTTATAGAAATAGAACGGTTGGGACGGTTTTGTATCAGGCAGTTTGCTTCACGCCAGGAAGAGTTTGCCAATCTATTTAAACTCTATTCGGCTGCCGAACGTCTGTGTTATCTAGAAAAAAAATATCCAGAAATTTCACAACGTGTACCACTTTCTCAATTGGCTTCTTTTTTGGGAGTAGCTCGAGAAACCTTAAGCCGGATTCGTCGGAGAAGATTAAACACCTGACATTATGTGACGATTGTCACAGGCTAGAATAATTTCATTTTGGGAACTTTGTATCAATTAAACAAAGATAAAAGATATGAAAACATCCAATAATGCACTCTTGGATTTCGAAAAATTTATGGCTATCCGTTTAAAAGCCTCAACAGATTTTGTGGAGGGTCATTTTGATTCCCTAAAAGATATTTCTGTCTCAAATGAGCCTGCCACAATTTTTCCGCCCAATGGAATATATATTTCTGGGGTATTACAGGTCAATGATTTTAACCAAAAAGGAGCTTCCAATTTCCTTCCGGGTGCACAAAACAAATTTGAAGTGATCCATCAAGATGCAAGTGATACGCTAGCCTATTGGACGGGTATACAACGTTCGTCCGTCAACATAAAAGGACAAGATACCGTGGTGATTTTCAATCTCAGAATCACCGAAATCTTCAGAAAAGAGCAAGGTACCTGGAAGCTTATGCATCGACATGCCGATACACTGGCCGAATAGTCTAAATGACCTAGGGAGCAGCAGTTTGTTTATAGATCGCTATGGTTTGTGCCCGCTGTTCCTTATGGTCAGATACTCAAAATTGATCGGCTGAGTGCAGCAATGGTCCTCCAGCGATTTCCTACGATTTGAGTTCGGCATCGCTGGTTGATCCCTTGAATTTCTTATTCCAAAAGAGTAATAAAATAATAAACAGTATAAATAATAACAGGGTGACTAAATTTGTCTTCCCCAAAAGTGCGTGTAAAGTAGCTGGAGCTATAATTGAATTGGTTCTTACGGTGGAGAAAGTCAATACAAATGAAAAGACAATACACAAAAGCACAAATCCGGCAAAACCACCAAATTGGCTAAAATTATCAAAAATTAAAAGATGCCAAATCGCCCAAAATATTCCCGTTATCACACTTTTAATGGGCCATTTTATTTCACCTAGACTATCATTCAAATAGCCCCGCCAAGTAAATTCCTCCATGATATCATACAGCAATGTAAACAGGCAGAACAACAGTGCCCAAACGTGCTCATCGACACCGTAATTATTATTAAATCCATAAATACCATATCCTGCGAATAAAAGGAATGGAAACAACAGTGACTTTGTTTTATTAGGGCCAAAAAGTGTAACGGTGGAAACGACTTTTGACAAAGCATAAAAAAATGCCGAGATAATCAGAATAATCAATCCGTGATTCATATTCCAGGGTAATGGAAAACTAAAAACATCTTTCATAGCCATCTGGAAAATATTAGGAAGCTTTCGTATAGCAAAAGTTCCCAACATCAACAATCCGTAAAATAATGCGATACGCAACCAGTTCGTCTTTTTTATGCTTTCAATAATCTTCATACACTATTTATTAGTCTATTGTCCCTACAGCAACTGTTCTTTGTTAAATAACGACTACAAAATTGGAAGTCGCGAACTTACAAAAAAACGATAAAAGCAGGTTTGCCTTCAAAAGTAAAAATTAATCGGCATTAAAGCATTAGCCAAAAAGAAAGGCATGGAATCAACAATATACCAACTGCAAGTGTCCAAAACATCGCTGTTTTACTAATGAAATAGCATTCACGTATTTTTTTTGTGCACAAAATCCAGGTCAAAAAACCATAGAGCAAAATTGGTAAGATATACATCTCCAAAGGATATGGCTGTAGAATTGGATTGAACTCCACTAAAATTTTGGCCTCCCTTCTGCTTTGAAAGAGCATGTACATCAAGGTAGAAACAACCATGGATGAGGAACTTGCAAAAAAGAGTGTGAGCAGTATCCATCCAGTTCTTTTCAACAACCAAAACAAAAGGAAACCTACTATTAAAACCATTACATTGAAAAAGGACAATAATGTGTAGTTATCCGGTAGCTCTTTGAAATATTTGATCGGATATAACAGTGCAGGAAAAAGATTATAGCCTTTAAACACAATGAGGATACCTGTAAAAAATGAGATCCGCACGATACTTCTTTTGACCACTTGTACCCTGGGCGTATCAAATCTACCGGTAATAGTCCATTGGTCTTTGGCTTTTATCGTATCAATATTAGTCTCTTTTTCCGCTTCTCGCTGGTTAAGCACATATCTTGCTGCTGTCAACTCCTCGGTGGTCAACTGTCGACTTTTTAATTCAATCTCGGCAGCTTCAAGGGCCGAAGGCTCATAGTGATCGGGATTATCTACCACAGACAGCAACTGATCTGTGGGCCAAGTTTTATAAAGTTCAGCAAAATTATTTTCGGACATTGGCTTAATTTTTATAAATTTCAATATGTTATTACGGCAAGTTCATAACAATAATGATTGCTCTCGCTTAAGCGAAAAATAAATGGTTAATCTTCCATAATGAATTTATAAAAATATAATTTATAAATCAAGCATAGTTTGGCTTATGCTACTTTACTTCAACTCAACGACCTAATTATCCGTTTTCACGAATTCCTTTTACGGCCCATTTCTTTGAAACCAACCATTGGGGACGATTTAAACTATTGCGCATTGCAATGTTTACCTAACGACAATTCATTAAATGGATAATGACCATTACTTAAAGTATCTCTTTTGTTACAAAAGCAATTCACACAAACGATTGCATTGTATAGTTTTCGTTTAATTTAATTGTATTTATAAAATTAGGGTGAACAATTAAATTTAAATTATGAGATATTCCAAAATTACGCTACTGCTCTGTACAGTATTGGCAAGCTTTCTTTCTTGCCAAAAAAGCGAGGTACAAACAAATTTAGAAGAGAAATTATCGCTACGGGCCGCATCCCCTGGTGTAAGCGGATACGAAGTTCCCTTAGGTGGCAATGCTTTTGTTACTTCGGCACCTTCCGGTGCAGTAGAAGTCATCAATAGCAATGGATTGGCAAACTGGACCAATGCCAATAGCGTGATCAGTACCTATGCTAAGGTCCCCCAAGCGGGCGCTTTACGTGTTAAAATAAGGGCTAAAGTGCTACCTTCAGGCGATAGTAGTACGGTGAAGTTAACAATCAACGGTGTAAGCAAACAAATCAAACTTAAGGGTGGAACATTACAGGATTACACGGTTGGTACCTATTCGCTAAATACAGCGGGATACATAAAAATGGATCTTCAAGGTGTGACCAAGTCAGGTGGTTATTTTGCAGATGTATCACACTTGATTTTAGATAGTTCGGCAACAAATGGCACTGTGATTTATAGTGACAATAATGTTGATAATACTTACTATTGGTCGCGACGGGGCCCATCCTGCCATTTGAGTTATACCATTCCAACAAATCAGCAAGTATCCTATTATTATAGCGAGGTGAAAGTGCCTGCCGGAGAAGATAAAATAGGTTCTTACTTTATGGCAAATGGGTTCGGCCAAGGATATTTCGGTATGCAGGTCAATTCAGCGACAGAGCGCAGAATACTATTTTCTGTTTGGAGTCCATATAGCACCGATAACCCGTCCCAAATACCAGCAGAGGATCGCATCACATTAAATAGAAAAGGGACAAATACGACAACAGGTGAGTTTGGTGGTGAAGGTTCTGGTGGACAAAGCTACCTCAAGTATAACTGGACTGCCGCCACTACCTATAAATTTTTATTAAAGGGAGAACCTGATAACAATGGAAGTACTGATTTTACGGCATGGTTTAATGATCCTTCGACCAATAATTGGATACTCATTGCAAGCTGGAAACGTCCCAAAACAAATACCTATTTAACGGGCTTTCATAGCTTCCTCGAAAATTTCAATGCCGACAATGGCTTCCTTGGCCGTTCTGCAGAATATAGTAATCAATGGGTTCGTACAGCTACTGGAACTTGGCTGAAAGTTGTGGAAAGTACCTTTACAGTCGATGCGACCTATTCAAACAACCAGCGTATAGACGCAATTGGCGGAATAGCCGGAAATAGCTTCTTCCTGAAAAATGGCGGTTTTTTCAATACCGTCGTAAATCCCGGAACGAAGTTCACACAACCAGGTTCTGGCACAGCGCCTTCAATAAATTTAACAACGCTACCATAACAAGCATATTTACAATAAATTATTCTGAATTTACATCCAATAAAAGGGACAATACCTCATTAAGAAGTGTCGTCCCTTTTAAACTCAACTTTGTCGTATTTAAATTAACAATTCGTAGCTTTCAGTAATACTTTATTATAATTGCTGATCCATTATAAATAGCTGATCCCCCCGCCTCGGGTTTGTAGGTAACCTGAAGGCCTTTCCAACTAACGACAATAAATTCAAACTTCAAGAATGATAAACCTGTTTATGAATTTACTATCCAACCCCTTATCAATCCTTTTGAGCACCTTGTTGCTCATCAATAGCCTTCCATCAAAAGGACAGTATCTTGAACCCATCAAAAAGGACCATAAACTAAAAACTCAACTTGATACGATTGTAAACCGTTGTGTTGTCGATTATCTTTCCAACAACAACACGTTTAGCGTGTCTATTTGAATCTACAATAAAGGGTCCAAAACAACCTACTACTACAGTAAAGAAAAGTTACCAAACGCCAATAACTATTACAACATTGGATCGGTAGCGAAAACGTTTGTAGCCGCTTTACTTGCACAAGCGGTCATTGAGAAGAAAATCAACCTCGATGATGATATCCGTAAATACTTGCCCGGAAACTTTCCCAATTTGCAATACAACGGCCATGGAATCCTTGTTAAGCATCTTGCAAATCATACTTCAGCACTTCCAAAGACTTTCAGATTACTTTCTAAAAAAGTTGTCGATAGTTTAAAGGGGCTCGCTATTCCAGAACAGGTAGACTACCTTGGAAATTATAGTCGTGACAACCTATTTGACGACCTGAGGAAAGTCAAGTTGGACAGTATTCCAGGTACAAAATTCAGTTACAATAGCATGGCTGTAATGGTACTTATTGCGCTGTTGGAAAATAGCTATAAGAATTCCTATGAACATCTTATCAGCGCATATCTGAAGGGACATCTTGGTATGTACCATACAGTCCCCTACTTGAATGAGTTGCAAAAAAACGACATTGTGCAGGGCCATGATAATAAAGGACAGCCTGTTCCATTTGCCAATTTGAGGGGATTTTACTTTGGTCCTACAATGAATTCAACGATCAATGATATGTTGACCTACATCGAAGCCAATCTCAAATTAAACGATAAAGCCCTTCTTCTAACACATCAACTGACTTATGGAAAAGACGATGGATTTGGTATGGGGCTAGGTTGGATGATCAATCGTGATGAACGTGGTGCCCGCTATTTCTATCACGATGGGAATACTAAAATAGGCTACAATACCTTATGTGTGCTGTATCCTACAGACGATTATGGCATCATCATTATTGTCAACGATACAGTTGATCAACACATGGTGGGTAAACTTGAAAATACCATCAGACATCAGTTTTTAATGCATAATCAATGACAAGCTTGATCTTCATCTTCGGCTGAAAAGAAGGGGTAAAATTAAGTCATCATTAAAAAAATATGTATTAATTTTTAAATGAATAAAAAATAAAATTAAAATAATAGAAGTAATAATAAATTCTCCCAAAATATTATTAATTTTCGGAAACTAACCAATGTGGAAATCGGTGAATGTTTATTTTTTTAACCAAAGAAAGGAGGCAAACAAAACAACGACGATGAGAACCGCCTAGAAAACCAGGCACAATTAAATTAATGATTCATTCACAAATCTTAAAAACTAAGTTATGTTAAAATTAACCAGTCGCTGGAGCAGACTTTATACTGTTTTGGCCGTAGTTTCCACATTTTCTATTTTTAGTTGCCAAAAAAATTCATTGACTCTTGAGAGTCAAGAGGCACAACTTAACAAAAAAGCTGCAGTATCCGCGCAAGCAGGAGCTACAATTGCAACATTGAATTGGGATCAAACCTATCAAAAGATTGATGGATTTGGAGCATTCGGAGGTCGGATTGTTCCATTCTTTGAATCCGCAAAAAGAGATAGTATCCTGGATTATTTATGGGGAGGCAGTGGGTTGAAATTGAATATCCTTCGTGGTAAGGTACTTCATACCTACCCTTTTAACCAACAGACCAAGGTCGTCACCATTAAACCGGCAGGAGTTTCGATTGACGTGGATCCCAATAGCGCAACATATCAGAATTTGACAGCAGACGAAAAAGAACAACTTGGGCAGGTCTGGATCATCAAGAAAGCGAAAGAACGCTATGAAGTTCCCTTCGTTATGGCAAGTACTTGGACTCCGCCATTATACATGAAGACCAATACGAGCAGTATTTCCGCGAAATGGTTTAATGGACTTAATTTTAATACTTCTTCAACAGCTTTTGCTCGCTATCTGACGGGATTTGTAAAATCGTTTCAGAACGAGGGGATTACAATCAATGCTATTTCTCCTTCAAATGAGCCTGAAAATGTCTTTTCAGACTGGGATGCTTCTTATTGGGACTCTTCACATCTGGGGCAGTTTATTACCAACAACCTCCGTCCCGAATTAAACAGTGCGGGTCTTCAATCCACCAAGATCATATCTTCTGAGAATGCGGCCTGGGGAACTGCCGATAATTTCCTTTCGGGCATGGACAGAAGCAAAGTCGACATCCTCGCCGGGCATGGCTATGTAGAGATAAGTGGCATCATCACTGGTCAACGTGGGTTTAACCAGAGTCCTTCCATGTGGAATTTTAGTATTGGAGGTAAACCAATGTGGGTGACAGAAGCTTCCGATGATGGCGGCAATTATGACAATGGTATTGAAGGAGGCTTGAAACTGGCGGTTAATATGCACAAGCTTCTTGCGGATTGTAACGCCAATGCTTATGTGTTTTGGCTAGGTATGCTGGCATTTCAAAATAATGAGGCGCTTATTTGTACAAAGAGTGATGGTTCATTGGAATTTCCAAAAACGTACGATGTGATGGGACATTATTCCAGATTCATCAAAGCAGGTTATATGCGAATCAATGTAGGGGTTCAAAATGGAAATGGCTTATTGATTTCGGCTTACAAAGATCCACAAACAGGTAAGTTTGTCTTAGTTGTCACCAACACGGGAACCGCAGCAGTTCCATTGGATATCAACCTTACAGGTTTTGCAAGCGGCGCATTGAATAATTACCAAACAACCGCAAGCAGTTCGGGCCATTGGGAGAACGTTGGCACCGTAAATCCGAATAGCTCAGGGGTCTATTCTTTAACAATACCTGCTAAAAGTATAAGCACTTTAGAAGGCAACAAACTTTAATTTATTAATTGTACTGAGGGAGTGCGCTCCCTCAGTACATAATTTAAAACCCGATATGCGCTAAATCCTACATGTTACTGATCGTCAAATCCCCATTTAGCTCCGCACCTATTCTTTCATTTTTGTAAACATAAGTTTTGCTGTATTTGGATCTAATACGTCCATATCAATGAGCTTCAATAATTTCACCATATGGAGCGTAGTAGACTTATACTTTAAAAAGTGTGCTGTTTTCAAATGGGCAAGGTAAGCTTGCTTGTCCCGATAGATTTCCAAGATACGTATCTGTGTCGGATTATCTTTTTTGAACATTGGAAAAATCGCAACAACACCTTCTTCGAGCGCGACAGATGCAGCAGCCTCTTCTTTTAAAATGGTCTTGTATTCTTCGAGGTATTCAACATAAACCTCAATTTCAGCAATACGTACCATAGACTCCTTATCTTGTCCACGAACAATATCCCCGCATAAGAAAAGTATGATTAGCGTTAAGGGCAAAGACAATAATGATTTCATGTGATTAAGTTTAAAAGTTTTGGGCCTGATCATTTTTTCCAATCAAAGCCCTTCACAAATTTCGTTATACGGGATGATAACACCAATATATATATTACTGAAATATCTACCAGTTTTACGGATTTAGGTCAAAATATCGATGTCTTAGATTTCTCTTAAATCATATAATCCAATGTCTTTGCTACCTGAATTTTGGAAAAACTGCAATGAAATTGCGCTACCTTGCGGTGCTTAAACTTGGGATATGTACGATCGCTGGATTAAAAGCGCAAGAAAAATCAAATCTTATCGAATTAAATCTTTGGTCTCTATGTCACACCCTTTTTCAAATACGTCAATTACAGTGTACCCACAAAGATTACCGTCGACGAATCAAATTATCACAGCGAAGTACCCATATCGGGCGTCTTAAATGCTTTTAACGGAGGTGTGGCTGTTGCTAACCAATGGAAGCTTGGACAAAATATCTATTTAGACTGGCGCATTGTCGGTCCCAGTTATGGCTTCAACAATGGTACGTTCGAGGGGAAAACCCATTAAATACGGACGAGCAACGCGAAGTAAAGAGACAACTAGAGGAATTTGACAGTAATCTCATGAAGATCAAAAAAGAATTAAATGCTGATGGTGTAACACTCAGCACTAGCAGACCATTTGCCGGTATCCGCACCGCATTATCCATAGGTTACCGGTTTTAATTGCAAAATCCTCCCCTCTTCGTATCATCCATTCCAACAAGCGCACGATATTAGTGCGCTTTTATCAATAGCAATCGCTAAGGATGCATTATGCTGTTTCCCCATCACTATAGTTTTAAATTAGATTATGCTCACGGGCATATTTAAGCATTTGTCCTATGGTTTGACACTCAGCTTTTGCCATCATTTTCCTACGATGTGTAACAACTGTATGTGGACTCAAAAAGGTTCTTGAAGCGGTTTCAGCGACGCTATAGCCCTCCGAAAAGTATTGTAATACTTCGATCTCTCTCGGTGTAAATGTTTTAATTTTTTTATCATATGTAGATAAAATACGCTCAAATTCACTACATATATATAGTTCTTTTTTCTTTATGGCCTCAAAGCAGGCAAATACTTCACTTAATTCACAAGATTTACTTAACACAGCTTCTGGACGGTATTGAAGAATACTCGATATCACGGCAGGAGCTGTTGCTCCCGTCAAAAAAATAACCTTTGCGTCTCCATTTATACGCCTGATCTCGGTCAACAACGAAAGTCCATTTTCATTTGGAAGATAGTAATCCAAAAAAATAAACAGTTCCTGCTTTCCAAAAGCACGTAAAAACTGAAGGAATTCAGATCCTTGGCTAAAAGATTGGACCAATTCAATTCCACATTCACGCTTCAACAAGAGTGCGAAGGAAAAAGCAACTATTTTCTGGTCATCTAAGATAACAGCATGGCTAGTGGTCTTCATAAATATGGCTGGTTTAATTAACCTAGTAAGACAAATATAATTATTTAAAACAATCATAATAATCTGTTTTACAAGTGTGTAGGTATTCAGCTACAAACCTCGCATATTCCTGTTATATCCAACTTGAAATATAGCATAAACATGCTATATACCGCTTAGAAGTTACCAAGTAAGGCAATAAAGCGCGTCTTTTACAACAGAATTTAAGCATGCCATATCATCTTAGACTAATTCACTAGCCCACGAAATAAGCCATTAGGCTAGCGAAAGAACTATAAAATATTTCAACTTATAAAATACATTGTTATGAACAAGAAACTTTTTAAATCTGCAACTGGCAAACTGCCCTACCAGGTACCTCAGATTCAAATGACTGTCGTTTTATTAGAAAATGGTATTGCGGCAGGTTCAAATGCGCACACTTCCGGAGATGTAAAGCAGACCTGGGACAACGAGGAATCACAGACTCAAAGCAAAAGTGACGGATGGTGGTAGTCTCCCCATTGACGATCAATTAACCAAAAAAAAGAAAAATGAAAAATCAATTTATTCAATTGCTCATCCTCCTCATTATATTTTCCACGTCATGTAGCAAAAATGAAAGCAACACGGCTGTCGAGACAGAAGGGAATGTGAGCGTAAAAATGAGTGGAACCTCCTTTGCTGATGAAGATACGGAGCCCCAATTAAAATTATCGAACAACAAAAGTTTAAATAACACACTCTCGAACACCCAGGAGGTCATTGTTCCACTTAATAGTGAACTTTCGGTACTGGCCACTTTGACACCGGAGCCCGCTACTTCATCCAACGTATTGCGTGCATCAACAGGGCTTAAAATGGCAACAGCCCCCGTCTCACTAGGTAGCGGAGCAAAATATGCTATTGCAGTTTACAATGCAACGGGAAATTATGTTAAAGATACAGGGGTATTAACTTATTCGACTAGCGGTACAAATTGGAATCTATCGCTTCCTGCAGGGTCTTACACGTTCGTTGCTATCGCCGTTGCAAATGGTCAAACTTTTCCTTCGATCAATTTTAATCAAGCGTTGGCGAACATTACATTTAACGTAACTGGCGCAGATACCGACATCTTATGGAAAAAGTTACCGGTTACTGTAATCGCTAACCAAACACTGGCCGTAGATCTTATCTTAAGTCACCTATTTACACAGGTACAGGCTACGCTAGAAAGTACTTCCGCCAATGTAGTTGGCAATATCACCGCCATGACTAGTAGTACAATCTCCCCTAATTATGGAACGGCTTCGGTTAAATTGGCTGACGGGCTTTTCACCCAAGGTGGTTCATCGACGGCACGTAATGTCACTTTTAGTGGTACAGGTCTCGCATGGACGAGCAATGCAGCGCTGATTATTACAGAAGGAACGACGGTTGGTAAAGTAAATTTTGGAACAGTATCCCTAAACTCCACACAAAATGGCGTCCGCTCAGGAACAATAGATTTATCGAATTTAAGCTTACAAAAAGGTGTAAAATATAGTTTAAAGCTTCGCTTGGTGCCCAAGGGGGCAATCGACGTACCAAACTCAAATTACTATTGGAGTTCGGCTAACTTGATGGGCACCGCACCCATCACAATTGCATCCGCTCAATATATAAAGGGAAGTGTTTATGGAGGAAATGGATCTGCAACATACTGTGAAGGCGCTTTAGGCACTGGGTGGCGAACAGCTACACAAACGGAATATCAGTCATTGATCAATATGGGTATCGCTAGAGGTAGTTATAATGGTCAAACAGGTTGGTTCCTCGGGACATCTACTGTACCAACCACAAATAAAGACAATTATATGTTCCTACCAGACAACGATTTTGTTCGTTCTTCTTCGGGAAATAACAACATTCCTACAGGTGCTTTAGGTGTTTATTGGGCAAGTTCAACAGTTCAAGGTAACGCTAAGCCAGCATTAATATTAACAGCGACTGGTGTTTCAATCGTAGACATACATCAAAATAATCAAGTCGGTATACGTTGTGTAAAAAGCAAATAAACGATCGTTTTTAATCATATAAAGAAAACGATGGAACAAGACGGGATCAATTGACCTCCTCTTGCTCCATCGTTTTCTTTATATCATCGGAACCTTATCAAATTATTCCATCCTAACTTCTGGTCGTCTCAACAATCAAATCATCTTAGCATTCAATCCGCTATATATAGAACGGCCTAAGGGAGCTGTCTTTTCAGATTTTAATAAAATGTCCCTAATTTCATCTTTAATATCATTTTCTCCAAATACTCTTGCTACCTTTGTTCTTCAAATTAAATTAACATGCCAAAAGAGACAAGAACAGGGCTTTATCAGGGAATCATCGAAAAAGATGATAATGGGAACTACTTTTGTGGTCCCTACCTACTGGATTATCAGACCGTAGAAACTTACTATAAATTGGGCGATCGCGTTAGTATCAAAACCATTATCAAAAATACAAGCCGTAAGAGTATGGAGGCTTATCCGCAAAAATCAGTTAAATTTTCATTTGCGACAGAGGATCATGGAAATGATTAAAACTCACCTAGATTGAACAATTTAAATAACAAGGCCTTTTCCACAGAATTGGCCTTATTATTTTAAAGATTACCGTTGACCTGAGACTAAAAACAAAGCCTCTGATTTTTGGAAAATCGAGAGGCTTTTGCACAATCAAATTGATCGATTACTTTATAAAATAGGTATATTTTTTTTCGGGATAAAGAATGTACTATCGGACCACTTATCTAAACGATGCATTTAAAATTAATTTTCCATAAAAATTAATCAAGGTTCACATGTTCTTCGAGCGCCTCATTCGATCGTCTCTGCTACCATGTATTGTAAGTTTCATTACCGATTTACTCTTCAAATATAAATACTAGTTTATTAGTCTCCGAGCGGGAATGATTGTCTTGTCTTCTTTTTCGTCGAAATCGCGATTCAGTACGATGAAAATGAACGAGCGACGTAGTTCGATTGACAATTAACCCAGCAATGAATAATAACCATCTTAATTACCATTGTACACTTAATCTAGGCTAGTACCTAATCTTAAGGGCAATAGGTTGCAATTCCTCATTCGGTATCTGGGGAACGTATATGGTTTGTCCGCCCCTTTCATCGATCAATAGGGCCAATAGGCTGCTAATATCGTCGACCGTATCCAATCCGATAGGATTGTCTACGATAGCTATATCCTGATCTGAAAGAATCTTTACGGCTTGATGGAAGCTCTCTTGAACGACCAGGATATCCCCACGGCCATCTTGACATGCACGATAAATTTCTTGCAGATCAGTGATCACTAAACCTTTGCCCACAGCTTCTTCCAGCTCTTTGAAGTAGTCTTCATTTTTTCGTACCAGTTCCTGTTTCATAAAATTCCAGGCACGGCTCTCTAACTGATGTGTTTCAATGTTATTGTAATCTATTGGTAAGTATCCATAATAGATAGAAGGTCTATCCGCAACCTGTAAGAGCTTACTATAATTATTCTCCGTGCAAAACACGAGTGTTACACTCTTTGTGTCCCCAATATAACGCAGAAGCGCTTTGTCTACCCGATTAAGATATTCCCTTAAGAGGTCATCAAGATGTTTAGCATCGCTACTTTTATCGGGAAATGTATTGTAAAATTGATTTTCGGCAATTGGAAACTCTTCACTACTGATATCCTCAACAATACGACCGTTCAAAGCACGAAAAAGATGAACACCGCTTTGCGAAAGCAACATCACAAGATAACTGGTCTGACGGCCAATCTCCTTAACCAAAGGGCGTACAGCAAATGTATTGCTAATATGGACACCTTCTTGGTTGGTCTCCCATGATGACTTGAAAACTTCTGCGACCGTATCTGAAACGAAGATATGCAGACTTTCGAGATTATAATTAATATCGAGTTCATGCGCTATCTGTTCCAATTGTTTGATAAGGCCAGCAACGACCCTCTTATCATACTTATCCGTTAGTCTATCAATCGCTTCTCCGATAAAATTTTTAATCTTTATTCGGTCGCTTAAGTTATCAGGATGTGTGCGATGGGTATTGATGGAAATGGTAATGCATAACTCATCCTGAACTCGGATAAGCATTTGTAGAAGTTGTTTTTCGGTCATAATCATGGACAAATAGTTAAAAAATTGAACACACTTTACTCATAACAACAAATTAAAGATCCTTCTTGTTTGTGTAAAATAAAAGTAAGTATTACCTCATTTAGGTGATTATCGAAACAAAAACAGCTTATTTACAGTTATTAATAGTTAAAAAAACAATGATGAAAAAGGTGTTTATTGCAGGAGCAACAGGCTGGGTCGGTAAAGAATTGAGTAAAAATATAATCGACGATACAAACTATAAATTGGTTGGCGGGCTTTCACGCTCTTATGCAGGAGAAAATCTCGCTGAGATTCTAAAGATAAAAACGTCTCCGATTCCCCTATTTGATACAATAGAAAATGCAATGGGGGATATTGATTTTGATATTTTAATTGACTTTACCAGTCCACTTATTGCCAAGAAGAACATCCTGAATGCGATAGATAAAAGTAGGCATGTCCTTATTGGGACTTCAGGGCTCTCAAATCAGGATTATGAGGAAATTGAAGAGCATGCGAAAGAAAGCGCGGTATCCGTACTCGCCGCCGGTAATTTTTCGATCACCACTGTTTTGTTGAAAAAATTTGCGGAGACTGCTGCTCAATATATTGATCAATTTGAAATTATAGATTATGCATCCCAAAGAAAGGTGGACTCACCAAGCGGCACAGTCGCAGAATTAGCCTATAGTCTTTCCAAAATTAAAACGCCGAAGGTTGAAGTACCCATAAAGGATACCCTCGGAAACAAAGAGACTCGTGGTGGTGATATCAATGGTATTCAAGTGCATGCGATAAGACTGCCGGGTTATGTATTAGGTGTAGAAACAATCTTTGGTATGGAAGATGAAAAATTAATCATCAAACATGAAGCTGGAACTGGTGTAGCACCCTATCTGAATGGCATTAAGATTGCCCTTACCAAAATGGGTACCTTTCCTCTATAAATTAACTATAATACAGTCCCCTTGCGCATTGGGTTTTGCGATTTTCCTCTTCGAGTTTGGTCAGCCGTAAGGCTGGCAT